>CAZFBP010000062.1:0-12768 GCA_964517255.1 uncultured Chryseobacterium sp. | reverse complement strand
GCTGAAGCGGCTGTAGGACTATTTTCGCCCTCCCTTTATCGGGGCACCCACCCAGGTGGCGGAATCGGTAGACCTGCCTTCGGCAGGCAAGCGCGCTGGGAGCACTGTCTAATGCCTGCCTCAAAATTCCACTGGTTCGTTTATGCTCTGAGGAGCACCGTGCGACGCTACGTCTATGTAGGCATGACAACTGATATCATTGACAGGATTGAACGGCACAACGGCGGGCGTGAGAACACCACCAAGCATCATCGACCCTTCGAGCTCATTCATCTTGAGTTCGCCAACAGCAGCACAGAAGCCAGAAAAAGAGAGAAATATTGGAAGAGCGGAAGGGGAAAGGAGATACTTGCCCAAATTCGCAACCCCATTGCCCAGGTGGCGGAATCGGTAGACGCGCTGGTCTCAAACACCAGTGACCTCAACAGTCGTGCGGGTTCGAGTCCCGCCCTGGGCACTGAGCATTAAATGACAGCTTGGAGTTCGGCGGGCTTGCCTGCCGAAGGCAGGTTCGAGTCCCGCCCTGGGCACGATTCGATCTGATGATCCGGCGATCAGACGATCAGAGAAGTGAATGCAGCAGGATTCCCTGGTCTACGCTGACCCCAAGAAACAGGACCGCTACGACCGCGCGTACATGCGCATGGCGCAGGAGTGGAGCAAGCTGAGCCACTGCACCCGCAAGAAGGTGGGGGCCCTGATCGTGAAAGAGGGCATGATCATCAGTGACGGCTATAATGGCACACCCACCGGATTCCCGAACGATTGCGAGGATGCTGAAGGGCTCACGCACTGGTACGTGCTGCACGCGGAGGCCAATGCCATCATGAAAGTGGCGCGCAGCACCAACAATGCGCGCGGCGCCACGTTGTACCTCACGCATTCGCCGTGCAAGGAGTGCAGCAAGCTCATCCTCCAGGCAGGCATCAAGCGACTCGTGTACCTCGATGCGTACAAGGACCCTTCGGGCTTGGAGCTCCTGCGGAACGGCGGATTGATGGTGCATAAGCTGGAAGACGCCTTGGGCCGATGAACGAACGCAGGCAGCCGATATCGCCCTATGTCCCCCTGCTCGTCTCATTGGCGCTGGTCGCCGGGCTCTTCCTCGGCCGCAGCATGGGAACGGGGGATGGCGGGCCGCTCAGCGCCTTCTCGCTCCGCCAACCTGCGGCAGCCGACAAACTAGGTCAGGTGCTCGACTTGATCGAACGCCAGTACGTGGACACGGTGGAGAAGGAAGCGCTCGTGGAGGAAGTGCTGCAGGACATGCTCCAGCGCCTCGACCCGCACAGCTACTATCTCAGCGCCGCCGAGCTCAAGGCCGCCAGCGAGCCGCTGGAAGGCAGCTTCGATGGCATCGGCGTGGAGTTCTCCATCCAGCGCGATACGGTGGTGGTGGTGGCACCGGTTGAAGGCGGGCCCAGCGCGCAGCTCGGCATCCGCGCCGGCGACCGCATCCTGAAAGCTGACACCGCCTCATTGGCGGGCGTGGGCATCACCAATGACGGAGTGACCAAGTTGCTGCGCGGCCCCAAGGGGACCAAGGTGAAGGTGCTCATTGGCCGCCGAGGCCGAAAGCCGATGGAAGTGGCCATCACGCGCGGTGCCATCCCGATCAACAGCGTGGCCGCAGCGCTCCTGCGCCCCGATGGAACCGGCTACATCAAGCTCAGCCGCTTCGCACGCAACACGCACGCCGAAGTGGTGGAGGCTGCGGAACGCTTGCGCGCAGCAGGAATGGAGCATCTGGTGCTCGACCTGCGCGGCAACGGAGGCGGCTACCTCAACGCCGCGGCAGACCTCGCCGACGAGTTCCTTCCGGAAGGCCGCGTGATCGTGTACACCGAAGGCCGCATGTCACCTCGTCGCGACATGCTCGCCACCGGGAAAGGGTCATTCGAGGACATTCCCTTGGCCGTGCTGATCGATGAGGGCTCGGCCAGCGCCAGCGAGATCATCGCCGGGGCGCTGCAGGACAACGACCGGGCGGTGATCATCGGCCGCCGCTCCTTCGGCAAGGGACTGGTCCAGGAGGAAGTGCCGCTGCCCGACCGCAGCGCCGTGCGCCTCACCACAGCGCGCTACTACACCGCCAGCGGACGCAGCATCCAGAAGCCCTATGGCCAAGGGGTCGATTACAGCGCCGATTACACCGAACGCACGCAGCATGGCGAACTCTACTCCGCCGACAGCGCGCGCATCGACTCATCGCAGGTGTTCCGAACGGTGGGCGGGCGAATCGTCTATGGCGGCGGCGGAGTGATGCCGGACATCTTCGTGCCTGCCGACACGGCCGAGGGCTCGCAATTCCTCACCGACCTCTTCTTCAGTGGCACGCTCAACGATCTCGCCTTCGAGCTCGCCGACCGCGAGCGAGCAATGCTCTTGGCCTTCGGTGGCAGCGCGGCATTCAAGTCCAAGTACATCATATCGGATGGCGCCATCGACCGGCTTCGGGAGGAAGCGCAACGCAAAGGCATCAAAGAGCGCCCGGGCGAATTGCAGCGCTCGCGCCGACAGATCACCGACCGGCTCAAGGCTGGAGTCGCCCGCAACCTTTGGGGCGACGCCGGATTCTACGACGTGATGCTCGATTCTGACAGGGCGTTCACCCGGGCCATTACCGAACTGAGCACCGTTAGGCCGACCGTTCAGAAATGAGAAAGGGGCCTGTCGGCCCCAATCCCATTCTCGTTTCTGCGTTGACGCTTACTTCGCAGGAGCGACAGCAGCAGCGGCAGCAGCGGCAGCGCTGTCGGCAGCGGCCTGAGCGGCGGCGGCGGCGGCGGCGGCAGCAGCTTCCTCAGCGGCACGCATGCTATCCGCGCGGGCAACGGCAGCCAGGCTATCGGCAACGGCCTGGGCCTTCGCCTCGATTTCAGCCTGAGACGGGCCGCAAGCCACCACGAAGGCGGCCATGCCGGCTAAAAGAGCGAACTTCTTGAACATGGGAGTTGGAACGGTTGGTGAAAGTGGCCGCAAATGTAGATGTGGAAAGGAATCCACAAAGTCCTGCCGCCTTTTTCCGGTGAATACCTTCGGCCCATCGACCGGACCAAGCCCGGAGAACGACCAACCATGCCATTCCAACTCCCCTCACTGCCCTACTCCACCAACGCCTTGGAACCCCACATCGATGCCCGAACCATGGAAATCCACCATGGCAAGCATCATCAGGCCTACGTGACCAACCTGAACAAGGCCATCGAAGGAACCGCCATGGAGGGCCTTCCCATTGAAGATCTGATGGCCGGGCTCGACATGACCAACATGCCTGTGCGCAACAACGGCGGTGGCCACTACAACCACAGCCTGTTCTGGACCATCATGGCACCGAACGCGGGAGGCGCCCCTACCGGCAATCTGGCCGACGCGATCACCCGCGACTTCGGCAGCTTCGAGGCCTTCAAGGAGAAGTTCGCCGCAGCAGGGGCCACCCGATTCGGCAGCGGCTGGGCCTGGCTCTGTGTGCAAAAGGGCGGCAAGCTCGAGGTGTGCTCAACCCCCAACCAGGACAATCCGCTCATGCGCGGCACCGGATGCGGGGGCACGCCCATCCTCGGGCTGGACGTGTGGGAGCACGCCTACTACCTCCATTACCAGAACCGCCGCCCGGACTACATCGCCGCTTTCTGGAACCTGGTGAACTGGTCCGAAGTGGCCCGCCGTTTCTCTGCAGGCCGGTAACGCGAAGGCGAGGGACGACCAGGGGTATCGGGCCAATCATGCATGCCATTCACGCGCGACGAGCCACCCGGATCGGGGTGCTGCTCATGCTTCTTTGCGCGGGATTGAAGGTGCGGGCCATGGGGCCGTTCACGGTGGATAGCCTTTCGATGGCTTCTGCTCAGGATCCGAGGCTCACGTTGAGCGCTACTGGCGGCGAGGACCAAGTGCTTCAGGAGAACCACCGCGCCGTCGCCATCGCCTTGGCGGCGCTGTTGGGGCCTTTCGGCGCGCACCGCCTCTACTTGGGCACTACGCCCAAGGTGGCCATCGCCTACGGGCTCACCTTCGGCGGCTTCGGGGTGGTGGCGCTCATCGACCTGGTGCACCTGATCGTCGTGAAGGACCTGGACCGCTTCCGGAACAACGACCGGATCCTGATGTGGGCCGCTGAGCCTACTCCACCGTGACGCTCTTGGCCAGGTTGCGCGGCTGGTCCACGTTGCAGCCGCGCATCACGGCGATGTGATAGCTCAGCAGCTGCAACGGCACCACGCTTAACAGCGGCACCAGCGGGTCTGAGGTCTCCGGAATCTCGATGGAATGGTCGGCGAGCTCGCGCACCACACGGTCGCCCTCGGTGACGATGGCGATGATCTTGCCCTTGCGCGCCTTCACCTCCTGCACGTTGCTCACCACTTTCTCGTAGCTGGCGCCCTTGGTGGCGATCACGATCACCGGCATCTCGTCGTCGATCAAGGCGATGGGGCCATGCTTCATCTCCGCTGCAGGGTATCCTTCAGCATGGATGTAGCTGATCTCTTTGAGCTTCAGCGCGCCTTCGAGCGCCACCGGGAAGGAGTAGCCGCGGCCCAGGTATAGCGCGTTGGTCGCGTCCTTGTAGATGCGGGCGATGCGCTTCACCGCCTCTTCGGTCTCAAGCACGCGTTGCAGCTTGTCCGGGATGGCGTCCAGTTCGTTGAGCATGCGGTGGAAGGCGCTCGCGGGAATAGTGCCCTTGCGCTGACCGATCATGAGGGCCATGAGCGTGAGCACGGTGACCTGCGCGGTGAAGGCCTTGGTGCTGGCCACGCCGATCTCCGGGCCGGCGTGCGTGTAGGAGCCCGCGTGGGTGATGCGGGCAATGCTGCTGCCCACCACGTTGCAGATGCCGAAGATGGTGGCGCCGCGCCCCTTGGCCAGCTCGATGGCGGCCATCGTGTCGGCCGTCTCGCCGCTCTGGCTGATGGCGATGACGATGTCGTCCTCGTTCACGATGGGATTGCGGTAGCGGAACTCGCTGGCGTACTCCACCTCCACCGGGATCCGCGCCAGCTCCTCGAAGAGATACTCGCCCACCAGGCCCGCGTGCCAACTGGTGCCGCAGCCCAGAATCAGGATGCGCCGGGCGTTCACGAGTTTCTGCTCGTGGTCCTTTATTCCCCCCAGGACCACTTCGCCCTTGGCCAGGTTGAGCCTTCCGCGCAGCGAATCACGGATGCTGCGGGGCTGCTCGTGGATCTCCTTGAGCATGAAGTGGTCGTAGCCGCCTTTCTCCAACGCTTCCAGGTGCAATTCAAGCTCCTGGATGAAAGGCGTCTTCGACTGGTTCTTGATGTTGCGGATCTTCAAGCCCTTGCCGCGCTCGATCACGGCGATCTCGCCGTCCTCCAGATACACCACGTTTCGCGTGTGCTCTACGATCGGTGTGGCATCGCTGGCGAGGTAATGGTCGCCATCCTCGCCTATGCCGATCACCAGCGGGGAGCTCTTGCGCGCGGCCACCATCAGGTCGGGCGAGCGGCGGTCCAGCACCACGATGGCGTAGGCGCCCACTACGCTCTGCAGCGCCACGCGCACGGCTTCAGCAAGGTCCACGCCCTCGCTCGCGCGGATGTCGCCGATCAGATGGGCCAGCACCTCGGTGTCCGTGTCGCTCTTGAAAGCATGCCCGCGGTGCCGGAGCTCCTCCTTGATCGCGGCGTAGTTCTCGATGATGCCGTTGTGAATGATGGCCAGATGGCCGTCGTTCGAGGCGTGCGGGTGCGCGTTGATGTCATTCGGCGGGCCGTGCGTGGCCCAGCGCGTGTGCCCCATGCCCACGGTGCCTGCCGTGCTGCTGCCATTCACATGCGCCTCCAGGTCGCTCACTTTCCCTTGGCACTTGTGGATCACCATGGCGCCCTCCTCGATCAGCGCCACGCCGGCGCTGTCGTAACCGCGGTACTCCAGGCGCTTCAGCCCGTTGATGAGTATGGGGTACGCTTGCTTGCGGCCCAGATAAGCGACTATACCGCACATGCTGTAAGCGCCGTGGCCCGGCGGAGGCGTTGGGTCAGTACGAGGTAAAAGTAAGCCGCAGCCGCATGGCATCTGCCTGAGCCGAAGGGCCGAGCAGCACGGTTCGGTTGCCAGTGACCCCGTTGCTGGCGGCGATCGCTTCCAGCTCGGGCCCGAAGGTGCCGTTGATCACGCCGAGCGCGTACCGTGTGATGTTGAACCGGTACTCGCGGCCGTCCTGCCGATAGTTGCCGTCCAGCGCGCCGATGCCGCCCACGAGGTCGGGCAGGAAGACCTCGTTGCCCTGCTCGTTGCGGCGGAAGAGGATCAGCTGACTCGGCGGCTGGTGGTAGGGGTAGATCGGTCCTTCAACGCGCGCCACCAGCTCGGCCTTGGCCAGTACCAGCGGCAGGCCGCGGTAGGCTGCAAGGCCCGGCATGCGGATCACCGCGCGCGTGCCAGCGAGCGATTGAACGTACACGGCTTCCGCGGTCACGGTGGTATCGGCCAGCGCCGCCGCGAGGCCGCCATCGAAGGCTTGAGAGCGATCATGCTCCACCACGCAGTAACGCGCGCAATTGGAGTTGATCGGGAAGTCAACGGTCCGGGTAAGGCTGGGGTCGGTGCTGTTCAGGTCGCGGTAATAGAGCACCAACCGGCTCGAAGTGCTCAGCAAGTTGAAATAGAGCAGCCCGCCCTGATAGGGCACCTGTCCGGCATCGTCAACGGTGATGTACACGCCCTTGAAGAATTCCTGGAACGAATTGTTGCTGGCCAGCGAGTCGGTGCCCAACGCCAGGCGGAAGCGCTGCGCGAGGTCGTCGCTGAGCCTTAAGCGCAGTTGCGGGGCCAGACTGTCCCCGAGGATGTACGGCTTCTTGAAGGGCTCCGGCTTCACGCGCCCGCCCCGCACGGCCAGCAGGTCCGGCCCGGTGGTGGCCGGAACGCGGTTGCTGCGATACGTCGAATCGATGTAGAGGCGCTCATCGAGCTCATGCACCCGGAACACTTGCGGATCCAGGTTGCCATAGGCGTAGGTGGCGCCATCGAAGGCCAGCGCCAGCACGATGCTGTCGGCGACCGCGCCGCTGAAATCCCCCGCCCCGATGTTCACAGCGCTCAGCCACATCTGCGTCACCAGGCCCGCGCGCGTCACGCCGAACCGCGGATCCAGGAAGGAACCAAGTAGTTGACGGGAGAGGCTGCTCGAGCGGAAGTTGGTGTCGGCACGCGTATGCGCATGCAATTGCACGGTGTCGATCACCAATCCGAGAGGGTCCTCCGGCAAGAGGCCATTGCCCAGATCAGCGTCCGGCTTGCGGCACGCGCCCATGCCCAGCAACAGGGCCATCGCCAAAGCGATGTGGCCGAACGGAAAGGGGAGCGGACGGGAAGGACTCACACCAGCGCGGCCTCCAGAACGGTGCTGTAGAACTCGGTGTGGGCTTCGATCAGCTCGGTGCCGCTGGAATACGCCAGCGTAGGCTTGCCCTCGGCCTTGATGGCCGCGTCAAGGCCCTTGCTCAGCTTCGGGCTGCCCTTCACCACGGCATCGCAGAAGCCCATGCTGAACTTGTACAGGTCGTCGGTGGTGGGTTTGGTGAGGCCCTTCAGCAGGCCCTTGTCGAAGCCCTCCATCGTGAGTTTCTTAGCGATGTCCTTGTCCAGGGGCTCCGGCTTCTGGTCGTACACGCTCATCACCAGCTTGGCGTGCTCGAAGTGGGGATCGTCGGCGTAGTAATGGCGGATGTAGAGCGGGACGAGTCCGGTCATCCAGCCATGGCAATGGATGATGTCCGGGATCCAACCCAGCTTGCGCACGGTCTCCAGCACGCCACGGCCGAAGAAAAGCGCGCGCTCATCGTTGTCGGGGTAGAAAACGCCGTCGGGATCGTGCGTATCTGCCTTGCGCTTGAAGAACTCCTCGTTGTCGATGAAATAGACCTGCATGCGAGCGCTGGGCACGCTGGCCACTTTGATCAGCAGGGCATGGTCCGTGTCGTTGATGATCAGGTTCATGCCGCTGAGGCGGATCACCTCGTGCAACTGGTGGCGGCGCTCGTTGATGCACCCGAACTTGGGCATGAACACGCGTATCTCGCTGCCGCGGTCCAGAATGCCTTGGGGCAGGAAACGAGAGACCTTGGCCATCTCCTCGGGAATGTCCATGAAGGGTGAAATGGACTGGGAGATAGTGAGGACCTTCGTGCGCTTCAAACTCATGTAAGGGATGCGTTCGGGACCGCAAAAATATAGACTTTACAGGCCCTCTTCAACGCGCTGGCCCAGCTCGGCCACAATCTCCCACCCTCATGGATGAGATTCGAGAGCCGGTCGCCGCCACCGAATGGTCGGCTTCGATCCGTCGTAAGGGCCTGAGCATCGGCTTCGTACCCACCATGGGCGCCCTCCACCAAGGTCACTTGGAATTGGTGCGAAGAGCCAAGGACGAATGTGACCGCGTGGCCTGCAGCATATTCGTGAACCCGCTTCAATTCAACGATCCGGAAGACCTGGCCAAGTACCCAACACGCCCGCTTGAGGACCGGGAAATGCTCGCGGCAACAGGCTGCGATGCCTTGTTCGCACCCGTCAAGGAGGAACTCTTCCACGGATTCCAGCCACGTGAATATGACTTGGGCGGGCTGGATGCGCGTTGGGAGGGTCCATCACGGCCCGGTCATTTCCAAGGGGTGGTGAACGTGGTGGAGAGGCTGTTCCACTTCATCAGGCCCGATTCAGCCTACTTCGGTGAGAAGGACCGCCAGCAATTGACCATCCTGCAATGGATCAAGCAGCGGCAGCGATGGCCGGAGCGCATCGTGGCCTGTCCTACCGTCCGCGAGGCGGATGGACTGGCCTTGAGCTCGCGGAACCTCAGGCTTAACGCGCGTGAAAGAGCCGTGGCGCCCACATTGCACCAGGCCCTTTCACGCATGGCGGCGTTGGCGTTCAAGGGGCCGGTCCAGGAATGCATCGATGCTGGCACAAGGATGATCCGAAGCGAATCTCTCTTCGATCTGGATTATCTGGGCATCGCCGATGCGCGCAACCTGGCCCCCATCACCGAATGGGGCAACCGCCATGAGGCCGTGGCCTTGGTGGCCGCGCGCCTGGGCACGGTCCGGCTGATCGACAACATCACCCTCATTCGGCGGTGAGCCATTCCCCCGTGCGCTGGTAGCTTTGCCGCCCAATTGCCGGGCCCGCGTCCCGAACCCTGCCGATGACCATTGAAGTGCTCCGCGCCAAACTGCACCGCGTCACCATCACCGAAGCGGATGTGGACTACATCGGCAGCATCACCTTGGATGAGGACCTGATCGATGCCGTAGGCTTCGTGGAAGGCGAGAAGGTGCAGGTGCTCAACGTGAACAACGGCGAGCGCCTGGAGACCTACGTGATCCGGGGTGAGCGCGGAAGCGGCGCAGTATGCCTGAACGGCCCGGCAGCGCTGAAGGCACGCGTGGGCGATGTGGTGATCGTGGTGGCCTACGCACGCATGAGCGTGGAAGAGGCTCGGGCCTTCCGACCCATGATCGTGTTCCCGGACGAACGCACCAACCGGCTGCGCGGGTGAAGCGGTTCCTGGTGAGTGCGCTTAAGCTCGGGCTGCCTCTGGCAGTAGGGCTCTGGCTGGTGCACCAACAGTACAGCGCGCTCACCCCCGTTCAGCGCGACGATCTGTTCCTCGCCTTCAAGCGAGCCGATCTGCTCTGGCTCTGCCTGGCCATAGTGGTGGGTTGGTTAGCGCACGTGAGCCGGGCCTGGCGCTGGCGTTACCTCCTGGCCCCCATGGGCTACCGCCCCGGATTCTGGAACTGCTACCACGGGGTGATGGTCGGCTATTTCATGAACATGTTCATACCGCGCGCCGGTGAGGCCAGCCGTGCAGCGCTGCTTTTCCGGGCGGAGCATGTGCCTTTCGAGAAAGGCTTCGGCACCGTGATGGGCGAGCGCGTCGTGGACAGCTTGGTCCTGTTGGGATTCGCCGCCGTGGCACTCGGCCTGCAATTGGACAAGCTCGAGCTATTCAGCGCGCAGATCAACCGGTTCCGCGCCGAACAAGGCGTGGCCGATGAGTCAGGAGGAATTCCATGGCGATGGGTGATCCTCGCTGTTGTTCTGCTCGGTGCCGCAGCGTTGGCTTACCTGCTGGCCACCCGCCCCGAGCTGAAGGCGCGTTTCAAGGATGCGCTGCGTGGGTTCTTCCAAGGACTTCAGGCGGTGCTGCGCACGCCCAAGAAGGGCCTGTTCCTCCTGCACACCGGATTGATCTGGGCCGGCTACCTGGGCATGTTCTACGTGGGCTTCTTCTGCCTGCCCGGCATGGATCAAGTGCCCTTCGCGGCCATCCTCGCGGGCTTCATCGCCGGGGCCATCGGCATCGTGCTGGTGCAGGGCGGCATCGGCGTCTATCCCGCGTTCGTGGCCCTGATCGTGGGCGTGTACATGGCCCCGCCCGAAGGTGGCGGCCTGCTCAGGCCCGATGCCTTGGCCATGGGATGGCTGCTCTGGGCCGCGCAAACGTTGATGATCATCGCGCTCGGGGGCCTCTCGCTACTTTTGGCCGCCTTGCAGAAACCCGCTTCCGCGTGAGCACCCAGACAGCCGTATCGGCCGCCGATCGCCGCGTGGTGGACCTCACCAGCCTGCAGCGCCTGTGCAACATCTGGCGCATGAAGGGCGACCGCATCGTGTTCACCAACGGCTGTTTCGACATCCTGCACCGCGGGCATGTGGAGTACCTGCAAGAAGCCGCCGCCCTCGGTGACCGCCTGGTGGTCGGCGTGAACAGCGATGCCAGCGTGCAGCGCCAGGGCAAAGGCCCCGACCGCCCGATCAGCGATGAGCAGAGCCGCGCCAAAGTGCTGGCCGCGCTGCGCTTGGTGGATGCCGTGATCATCTTCGATGACGATACCCCGCTGGCGCTGATCAAGGCCATCGTGCCCGATGTGCTCGTGAAGGGCGGCGACTGGACCGTTGATCGCATCGTGGGCGCCGATGTGGTGATGGCCGCCGGCGGCGAGGCGCGCAGCTTGAAGCTCGTGGAGGGCTTCTCGACGACCTCCATGGTTGAGCGGATTCGTCGTGGCTAAGGTCCGCTCTCGCTACGTGTGCCAGAGCTGCGGCACCGCCTACCCGCAGTGGCTGGGGCAGTGCGGCCAATGCAAGCAATGGAACACTCTCGTGGAGGAAGTGGTGGAGCGCGCCCTGGAGCATCGCGCCGCGCCGTCGAGCAAGGGATCGCGCAGCCCAAGGCCCATCGCCATCGATGAGATCCCCGCGCAGGACGGGCCGCGCTCCGCCCTCACCGACCGCGAGCTCACGCGCGTGCTCGGCGGGGGCATCGTGCCGGGCAGCATCACGCTCATCGGCGGCGAGCCCGGCATCGGCAAGAGCACCCTCATGCTTCAGGTCGCGCTGCGGAATCCGGAGCTGCGCACGCTCTACGTCTCGGGCGAAGAGAGCGAGCACCAGGTGCGCATGCGCGCCGACCGCCTGCGCGAGGCAACCAAGGCCCCGAGCGCCGATTGCTACGTGCTCACTGAGACCAACACGCAGAGCATCTTCAAGCACATCGAAGCGCTGAGGCCCGCGCTGGTGGTGATCGACAGCGTGCAGACGCTGCACACCGCCGCCCTGGAGGCCAGTCCCGGCAGCGTGGGCCAGGTGCGTGAATGCACCGCCGAGCTCATGCGCTTCGCCAAGGCCACTGGCACGCCCATGATCCTCATCGGCCACATCACCAAGGATGGCTTCATCGCAGGCCCCAAGGTGCTGGAGCACATGGTGGATTGCGTGCTGCAGTTCGAGGGCGACCGCGATCACGCTTACCGCTTGCTGCGCCCGCTGAAGAACCGCTTCGGCAGCACCAACGAGCTGGGCATCTACGAGATGCGGGGCAGCGGCCTGGCCGAGGTGGAGGATCCCAGCCAAGTGCTCCTGGGCGACCGTGCCGAGCGCCCCAGCGGCGTGGTGGTGGCCGCCACCCTCGAGGGCATGCGACCCTTGCTGGTGGAAGTGCAGGCCCTGGTGAGCAGCGCCGTCTATGGCACGCCGCAGCGCAGCAGCACCGGCTTCGACCTGCGTCGGCTCAACATGCTGCTGGCCGTCCTGGAGAAGCGCTGCGGATTCCGCCTCGGCGCCAAGGACGTGTTCCTCAACCTCGCCGGCGGTTTCCGTGTGGAAGAGCCCGCCATCGACCTAGCCGTGGTATGCGCCGTGCTCAGCAGCAATGCCGACATCGCCGTACCCATGGACACCGCTCTCTGCGGCGAAGTGGGCCTCACCGGCGAGATCAGGCCCGTGACACGCGTGGAACAGCGCATGGCCGAAGCGGCCAAACTGGGCTTCGCGCGCATCATCGTTCCCAAAGGCGCCAAAGGCATTGCGCCCGTCAAAGGAATCGAGGCCGTGCCCGTGGCACGTGTGGAGCAAGTGCTCACGCACCTCTTCGGCTGAACGAATCGTCCTGGGCAGCAACCTTTCATCGCGCCTCACGTCATCGTCGCGCCTGTGCTGGGAAGAAAGCGAACGGAACCATCGCGAGAGGAAGCACTAACGAAAGAGGCGCCATGACCGATTCACGATCCAAGGAGACCCCGAACTGCACCTTCACCTTCCTCGCTCCACGGCTGCTCGTGCAGCGCTTCAATCCCACGGCGAGGTTCACCCCGGAAGTGCTCGATGCCGTGGCCGCCGACCGCGACCGCATCATCGGCGCGGAGCCGGTGGCGCTGCTGGTCTTCATCCCGTTCGAGGTGCCGGTGGCGGCTGAGGCCACCAACAAGGACCATTTCCTCGGCGACCGTGCCAATC
>CAZFBP010000061.1:10506-13100 GCA_964517255.1 uncultured Chryseobacterium sp. | reverse complement strand
CCCGGTGTTCATCGCGCCCAGCGCGTACATGCTCGACCTGGAGAAACGGAACAACCCGGCCATCACCTTCCATACCACGAGCGAGTTCAAGACGGAAGCGCAGGTGGGGAGTTAGCAGTGGGCAGTGGACAGCAGGCAGTTGACAGTTGACAGTGGGCAATAGGCAGTTGGCAGTCGGCACTTACTCCTGCTCCTGCTCCTGCCTCTTGCTCCTGCTCCTTGCTCCTGCCTTTACAACCCTTAACGACCCCACGAGCGCCGCTCGATGTTGGCGCATTCGTCTCCGGCACAGTGATCGCCAGCGGCCCGCGACCCGCCCGAATACATTTGCCGCGCAATCAACCGAACGCATGCAGCTCCGTTCCCTGATCCTGTCCGCAGCCGTTGTGGCGGGCATCGTCCCCAGTTCAGCGCAGAACGACCCCAAGCGCACCATCGAGGCGCAGATTCAGGACCTGGCCAAGGGCGATACGGTCTATCTGGCCAACTATTACGGCAGCAAGCTCTACTACAGCGACACGGCCATCGTGGACGGCAAGGCCACGGCGACCTTCAAGCGGGAGAAAGGCTATGCCGCCGGGGTGTACGCCGTGGTGGTGCCCGGCCCGAAGTACTTCGAGCTGGTGGTGAACGAGCCGGTGATCAAAGTGACGACCAAGAAGGACGACCTGCTGCCCGCGCTCACCGTGAAGCAGAGCAAGGAGAACGAGCTCTTCATCGGTTACATCCGTTTCCTCAACGAGCGCCGCATCGAGGGCGACGCCCAACGCGCGCAGCTCGACGCCGCCAGGGACGAGAACGCGCGCGCCGAAGTGAAGGCCCGTATGACCGAATTGGACAAGCGCGTGAAGCAGTACCAGCGCGACCTGATCGCCAACAACAAGGGCATGCTGGTGGCCTCGCTGGTGAAGATGAGCATGGCCGTGGAACTGCCCGAGCCCCGCAAGGACGATGGCAGCCTCGACAGCGCCGCGAGCTACTACCAGTACCGCGACCACTTCTGGGACAACTTCGACCTCACCGACCCGCGCATCGTGCGCGTGCCCGTCTTTGGCAACAAGTTCGAGGAGTACATCACCAAGGTAGTGCCCCAGCAGCCCGATACCATCAAGCGCCTGGCCGATGCGCTGATCGCCAGGTGCGGCGACACCAAGGAGACCTTCCAGTACGTGGTGCACACCATCACCCACAAGTACGAGACCAGTGATATCATGGGCATGGACGCGGTGTTCGTGCACATGGCGCTCACGTACTACTGCCCCAAGGACGGCAAGCCGGGCCGCGCCGATTGGATGGAGGCCGACAAGCTCGAGAAACTCTGCGAGCGCGCGCGCAAGGCCGCGCCGCTGGTCATCGGACGCAAGGCGCCCTACCTCTGCCTCACCGACAGCACCGAGGAGAAGTGGATCAACTTCTACGACCTGCCGCAGGATTTCGTGGTGGTGATCTTCTGGGACCCGCATTGCGGCCACTGCAAGACGGAGATGCCTGAGATCCACAAGGTGTACACCGAGAAGCTCAAGGGCATGGGCATCGAGGTGTTCTCCGTGGCGAAGGCCACCGATGAGGCGCTCTTCAAGGATTGGAAGAAGTTCATCCGCGAGAACAGGCTCGATTGGGTGAATGTGGGCCTCACAAAGACAATCTTCGAGGAAGCGCGCAAGGATCCGCGCAAGTACATCCCCAAGCACACCACCATCGAGAGCCTCAACTACGCTGACACTTGGGACGTGTACAGCACCCCCAAGCTCTTCGTGGTTGACAAAGAGCGCCGCATCGTGGGCAAGAGTCTCAGCGCCGATCAGATCGCCGACCTGGTGACCCGCCTGCGCGAGCGCCAGAAGCCGAAGGAGTAGGAGAGGGCCTGCGGAGAGGGGGCAAGTCCACATTCCTCCATTCCCCCGTTCCCCCATTCCTCCATTCCCACATTTCCACATTCCTCCATTCGCACATTTCCACCTCGCCCTGGACTCTCGTTCCGCCACACGAGTTCCTTTACGCCATGCCCGCCCTGCTCCCCGTCATGGAGTCGTCTCACACCATTCAGGGTGAAGGGCGCTTCACAGGCCAGGCGGCGTGCTTCATCCGCCTCGGGGGCTGCGACGTGGGCTGCGCCTGGTGCGATGTGAAGGAGAGCTGGGATGCGCGCGCCCATCCGCTGGTGGAGATTGAAGCCAT
This sequence comes from uncultured Chryseobacterium sp., assembly GCA_964517255.1. Lineage (GTDB taxonomy): Bacteria > Bacteroidota > Bacteroidia > Flavobacteriales_F > PHOS-HE28 > PHOS-HE28. Next base: position 10,922 of record CAZFBP010000061.1, on the reverse strand, counting down.
TGTATCCGAAGCGAGCCGATTCCCATCGCGCATCGCCGTGATCACCGGAGGGGAGCCGCTCATGCACGATCTCGGTGCATTGACGCAAGCGCTTCGCGAAGCGGGCTTCCGCACGCACATCGAGACCAGCGGCGCGCATCCCTTCAGTGGCGAATGGCACCATGTATGCCTCAGCCCGAAGAAGTTCAAGGCCGCATTGCCGGAAGCCTTCGAGCGCGCCGATGAACTGAAGGTGATCGTGTTCAACAAGCATGACCTGCTTTGGGCCGAAGAGCAAGCCGCCAAGGTGAGGCCCGGCTGCATCCTCTTCCTGCAGCCTGAATGGGACAAGCGCGAGGCCATGCTGCCGCTGATCGTGGAACATGTGAAGGCGAATCCGAAGTGGAGGGTCTCGTTGCAGATACACAAGTACTTGA
>CAZFBP010000061.1:0-10406 GCA_964517255.1 uncultured Chryseobacterium sp. | reverse complement strand
CATGTGAAGGCGAATCCGAAGTGGAGGGTCTCGTTGCAGATACACAAGTACTTGAATATCCCATGAAGCAGTTCGTTGTGGGCAGTAAGCCGTGGGAAGCAAGAATACTTTGTCTAGCAGTGGCTTTAACTGCCCACTGCTTACTGCCTACTGCCAATTGTCAACCTGGGGGCTACTCGTCGCAGGACAAGAAGGCCATCAAGCTGTACGAGAGCGGCAGCACGTGCATGCAGCAGCGCCGATTCGATTGCGCGAAGAGCGACTTCCTGAAGGCCGCCAACGCCGATGCGCGCTTCGTTGAGCCGCGGATCATGCTCGCTGAGATCGCCGAGATGGAAGGCAAGGATGCCGAGGCCATCATGCGATACCGCGAGGTGATGAGCATCGCGCCGCGCTTCTTCCCCTCAGCGCAACTGCATCTGGCGGACCTTGAGATCCGTGGTGGTCAGTACGCCGAAGCGGAGAAGAATTACAAGGGCTACCTGGAGAAGGAGCAGGAGCCGCAACGGAAAGCCCGCGCGCGCCTGGGCATAGATAACTGCGCCTTCGCAGCGCGCGCCATCCAGCAGCCGGTGCCCTTCGAGCCGAAGAACCTGGGGCCTGCGGTGAACAGCGCCGAGCCCGAGTACTACCCCTGCATCACCGCCGATGACGCCACGCTGATCTACACCCGCCGCGTGAAGGCGCCCGAGATCCCGGTGTACGGAGCGCAGGAGGATTTCTACGTGAGCAAGCGCGGCGTTGATGGAGCGTGGCAACCGAGCAAGCCGATCCCAACGGTGAGCACGGCGCAGTACAACGAGGGCGCGGGCACCCTATCCCCCGATGGCCGCTTCATCATCTTCACCAAGTGCGCGTTGGAGGATGGCGGTTATGGCGGCGCAATGAAGGGCATGGGGAGCTGCGATCTTTTCATCAGCCAGCGCGTGGCCGAGCGCTGGAGCCCGGCGGAGAATCTCGGCCCTCCAGTGAATGGCGGTGCGTGGGAGAGCCAGCCCAGCCTGGCAAGCGACGGTCGCACGCTCTATTACGTGCGCGGCCGCCTCACGGGCAATGGTGTGAGCGACATGGACATTTACACCAGCCGCATGGGCGACGATGGCGCATGGAGCAAGCCCGAGAAGCTCGGCCCCAACGTGAATACGCCTTGGCAGGAGGAGAGCGTGCAGATCCACCCCGACGGTCGAACACTCTACTTCAGCAGCAATGGCCACCCTGGTTTCGGCGGCCTCGACATCTTCGTGAGCCGCATGCAGGATGATGGCACCTGGGGCAAAGCGTTCAACCTGGGCCATCCAATCAACACCAGCGCCGATGAGAACAGCCTGCTCGTGAGCGCAGGCGGCACCATCGCCTACTTCGCCAGCGATCGTCCCGGCGGCTTCGGCGATCTGGACCTGTACGGTTTTGAGCTGTACCCTGAAGCGCGCCCGCAGCCGGTCACGTACATCCGCGGGCATGTCACCGACAAGACCGATGGAAGGCCTGTGGAAGCGGATGTCGAGCTCTTCGACCTGAGCACCGGCAAGCTGGCCACTGCCGCGTACAGCGATCCGAAGACCGGCGAGTTCCTGGTGTGCCTGCCCAGTGGTCGCAGCTACGCGCTGAACGCCGGCGCCGAGGGTTACCTCTTCTTCAGCGAGAACTACGATGTGGCCGCTGGCACCGCGAAGGAGCCGGTGACGCTTGAAGTGCCTTTGAGCCCGATCTCCAGCGGAAGCGTGATCGCCTTGCGCAACATCTTCTTCAACACGGCCAGCTATGAGTTGCTACCAGCCTCGAACACGGAGTTGGAGAAACTCGTGAAGCTGTTGCGGGCGAATCCGACGTTGCGCATTGAGCTTGGCGGCCACACCGACAACGTAGGCAACGACGACGCCAACCTGAAGCTGAGCGAGCAGCGCGCGCAAGCCGTGCGCGATTTCGTGGTGAAGCAGGGCATCGATGGCGCTCGCATCACGGCGAGGGGCTATGGCGAATCGAGGCCCGTGGCGCCCAACGACGCCGAGGAAGGCCGCGCGCTGAACCGGCGAACGGAAGTGAAAGTGCTTTAGAGCCTGCCGGACTTCAGCGCTTCTTTCGCCTTGGCGCTGCGTCAACCACCCAGTTGCGGCCCTCGCGCTGGTGCACCACGAAGCGGCGCACGCGATAGCCGTGCGTCGTGCATGCCCGCAAGGTCCATGTGCCGGTGCGGAGTTCTGAGACGTCGAAACGCTCGGTCTCCTCCGGCGTGAACTGGTCGGTCAGGTCACCGTGGGCGTTGATCAGGTCAACTCGGTACGTGTCGGCGGGGAATCGGAGCTCGACCATGGCAGGGTCGTCTGTCTCGTGCATGCTGATGCGCTCATCGTCCGCCGTGAGGGCGGGCGCCTTCGTGGGCATGTAGGCCAGGTCGCCTTGGGCGCGCGCTGCGGCGAAGGCGGATAGGAGAGCGGGTATCAACAGGGTGTAGCGGCTCATGGCGCCCTCTTACGTCGCCCGGGCGCCGTCGGTTCGCCGATTCCTTCGCATTTTCGCGCCCGTCTTGGGGCTGTAGCTCAGCTGGCCAGAGCGCGTCGTTCGCAATGACGAGGTCGTGGGTTCGACTCCCATCAGCTCCACCTAAGGCTCGAAAAACAGCTCGCCATGAGCACCATCGTCGATGTGCGCACCTCGCAGGAGTTCGCCGAGGGCCATGCCCCGGGCTCGGTGAACATCCCCTTGCAGGAGCTCTCGCAGCGCATGGAGGAACTGAAAGCGCTGCCCGCGCCGTTGGTGCTGTGCTGCCATAGTGGCGCCCGCAGCGGCATGGCCCTCGACCTTCTCCGCGCCGCCGGGGTGAACGAGGTGAGCAACGCAGGCGCCTGGACCAATCTGCTCTGAACAACACCGCATCGCCATGAAGATCGCACCTTCCGCAGCCTTCGCGCTTTTCATCCTGCTCGCTGAGGCCGCAACCGCGCAAGTGCACCAGGCGCCGGCGCGTTCAGTGGTCGATGCGCAAAAGGCCGAGCTCAGCACGGCGGAATTCAAGAAGGCGATGGAGTCTGGCGATTACCAGCTCATCGATGTGCGCACACCTGCGGAATTCGCCAGCGGCCGCATCGCAGGCGCGGTGAACATCGACTGGACGGCCGATGGGTTCGAGAAGGCCTTCGCGGCGATCAAGCGCGATAAGCCTGTTCTGCTCTATTGCCTTGGCGGTGGTCGTAGTGAGCAAGCCTTGGAGCATTTGGTCGGTTTGGGCTACCGAGCGCAGCACTTGGAGGGAGGCATCTCCGCGTGGCGGAAGGCGGGCCATCCCGTCGTGAAGTAGCGCTAGGAACGACAACGCCCCCGGTATTCCCGAGGGCGCTGACGTTTTCGAGATGGGCGCTACTTGTCGTCGTTGCCTAGGTTCACGCCAATGGTAAGGCCGTAGGTGAGGTATCGCGAGCCAATATCCGAGACCACCGGATTATCGCTGAACACCTTGCTCAGGCCGAAGCTCACGCCGGGCTGCACGGTCACAAGGCCCATGTCGAAGCCAAGCGCGGCATCGAGGTTCAAGGACCCGTTGCGGAAATCGCCGCGGTTGTAGCCGATCCGGTCGTTGCGGTCATCGGCGCTCAAGAGCACGTTGTAGGTGGGGCCCGCCATGAGGCGCAGGTCGAACTGGTAACTGTCGATGAGGCGGTATCCGACCAGCGCGTTCAGTTTCAAGCTGGTCCGCACCAGGTCATCCTCGTACTGAAGCGTGTCATTGTCCATTGCCTTGATCGCAGTGGAGCTCCGGCCAAAATGAGCGCCCGGCTGGAAGAAGAGACGGTCCCCGAAGCGCAGGTCGGTGCCGAGCTGCCAACCGATGTTGGCCTTGTACTCGATGCCCGGCTGGCGGGTAAGGCTCTGATAGACCACGCCGACTTGCGGGTTCACTTGGAACTGGGCGTTGGCGCCGATCGAGGGAATCGTCAGCGCAAGGAGGAGGAGGTGCTTTTTCATGTGTAGGCCCATCTGTGGGCGGCAGCGATTTGCCAAGGGCGTGCCACCGATCGCCACAATTGGCGCCAGCCTCTTGAAGATGTCATTCAACCATCTAAATTGCAGGCAACTTCGCCCACCCCCATGAAGCATCTCTCCGCGATTGCCCTCTCGTTCATCACTGCTGCCGCGAGCGCGCAGGAGTGCGCCAACGGCCGCTACTCCACGGCGAACCTCTTCCCTGCGGTCACGGTCACCTCCGCCGTGCAGTTCGGCAGCAACACCGGTGTCTCCGGGAATAACCAGATCCTGCGCATGGATGTGTACGAGCCCACCGGCGACGCGCTCACGCTCAGGCCGGTCGTGGTTTGCGCCTTCGGCGGCTCCTTCATCGCGGGCAGCCGCGCCGATGTGGCTCCGATCTGCAACGATTTCGCCAAGCGCGGCTACGTAGCCGTGGCCAACGATTACCGCGTGGGCTTCTTCCTGCCCAACCAGACCACCACCATGCGCGCGGTGATGCGCGGCGCCCACGACATGAACGCCTGCGTGCGCTACTTGCGCAAGAGCGTGGCCGAACTGGGCAACCCGTACGGCATCGACACCACCCGCATCTACATCGGCGGGGTCTCCGCTGGCGCCATCAGCGCGCTGCATGCCATGTACCTGGACCAGGACAGCGAGATTCCCACGCAGCTCGCCGGTGAGCTGCCGGGCCTCGGCGGGCTCGAGGGCAGCAGTGGCAGCCCCGGCTACAGCAGCCGCGCGCACGGCGTGTACAGCTTCAGCGGCTGTCTCGGCGATTCCTCCTGGATCGTGGCGGGCGATCCGCCCTTGGCCAGCATCCATGAGGTGGGCGACGGGATCGTTCCCTACTACACCGCGCCTGTTTACGTGAGCGGGATTCCCACCGGCCTTACCGCGAGCGGCAGCCATGACCTGCACATGCGCGCCGATCACGTGGGCCTGGTGAATTGCTTTAAGAGCTACCCGGGCAGCGGGCACGTGGGTTACCTCAGCTCCGATCAGGCCAATGCTCTCAATTGGACCGCGCTCTTCTTGAGTGAACTCGCGTGCGGACAGCCCGTCACGTGCGGATTGACCACCGAGGTGGCGGAGGTCGTTGCACCCGAAGGGGCGTGCTACCCGAATCCCACGGCCGGGTTCACGCGCATCAACTTGCCCAAGCCTTCGTGGGTGCAAGTGCTCGATGCGAGCGGGCGCACGGTGCTTCAGGATCGCCTCGGCGCTGGACCTGCCCTCCTCGATCTGAGCGGCCTTACGCCGGGAATTTATCTGCTTCGCGCGGACGAGGCCGGCGTTGCGCCGGTGCGGGTGATCAGGGCTGAATGACGTCTGTCGCTTTCGAGTCGCATCGGATGCGTGCTCGCAAGGACTTGAGGTAGGCGCGTGCGGGACTTGCTTAGAGCGCATCTCAATAATGCCCTTCGGGCTCCGCGAGGGTCTTTCGCGCCCATGCGTCGTTGTCGAAGCCCTCACAGAGTACCCGACCATGCTCGGGTTCGACGCCTCGCCTGAACGCGAAATCCCGCTCGCTCGCTACCAAAAGCAATTCTGAGCTGCGCTCTAGTCAGCGATGAAGCGCAGCCTGTACGATTCAGGCCCGAGCGCTTCAACGATGTAGAGGCCCGGCAGCAGTTGCATGGGCAGTGGTTGCCTCGCTGCGTTGATCCGCGTTCTGCACACGAGCCGCCCCGTTGCATCGCGAAGGACCAGGTCCATCGGCCACGCGGCGCTCGAATGCAAGGCGCCATCCGCGTACCACAGCGTCCTGGTGCGAGCGAACTCTTCGACCCCTGCTTCCGGCCCCCAGATGCTAGTGACCCACTCTGGGTGGTCGATGTACGGATTGCGGTTGCCCTGGATCACGAAGACCGAATCGTTTCGGGCGGTCTCCTTCTGGCTGACGGGATCCTGCGCGTGCCACGCCAGCAGGATGCTCTCCACCCATGGGAGCCAGGAGCCTGCGTTCAGCACGGGGCCTGGCCACGAATCGCTCTCGGCCATGTAACGCGTGAGCATGTACAGGTGGGCGCGCGCCAGATCGCCCTTGTAAGCGTTGATGGGCTCGAACACGGTGCCGCTGCACGCCGGAAGCGAGCACGGGCCGCGCTTGCCACCGTTCTGGCTGGTCCATGCGGGCGCGGTGACCACTCCATAGGGCCAGTTGCCGCGCTGCTGGTTCACCCAGGCATCGGCAGGGTAGATGTGGTGCAAGTCCGTGTTCATGGGAACCGCGTCATTGAACCAGCTGACCGGGAAGGTGTGCTCTCGGTTGAAGCAATCTCCTTCGCTGTCGTAGTTGCCGCATTGATCAACCACGAATTGGTAGGCGTATGGCAGAGTGCCGCTAGGCGCATCGCTGTACATGTCCCATACGCTGCCATCAGTCTTGCGGTCAGTGCGGGCGAATGCGGCCCAGAGCTGGCTGTTGGCAAGCACGCTATGTGGGCTGATGATGTCATTCAAGGCTGCACGCAGCGCTTCGCCCGTAAGGCCTTGCGCGCTATCGTAGTAGCCGGGCGGCGGCTGCGCGACACCAGCCAAGGCCGCGAGCAGGAAGAGAAGGGCGAGGAGGCGCATGGGTTGCAAAGGAAGGAAGCGTTCGCGGCAGGCGCCTACCTTGCCCGCGATCGTCGCGCACTCAGCGCGATGTCACGCAGCAATGGCACTGGAACGACGCCGCTTCATCCAACTCGGACTGGCGGGCACGGCCGCCTACATGGCCGGCTGCGCGGATGCCACCGGGACCATTGCGGAGGAGGACGCGAACGCTGGTTCAGGCAAAGGCCCGCTCATTCTGAGCACTTGGGATCACGGCATGCCTGCGAACGATCGGGCCTGGGACGTGCTCAATGAAGGCGGCAGCGTGCTCGATGCGGTGGAGCAAGGCGTGATGGTGGTCGAGAGCGACTTCAGCAACCGCAGCGTGGGCCTGGGAGGACTGCCCGATCGCGACGGGCTTGTTACGCTCGATGCCTGCATCCAGGACCACGATGGCAGGGCGGGCGCGGTGGCCTTCGTGCAACGCTTCGAGCATCCTGTCAGCATGGCCCGCGCTGTGATGGAGCGCACCCCGCACGTGATGCTCGTGGGGGCGGGCGCGGAGCGGTGGGCGCTTCAGAACGGTTTCAGCACGCGCGACGTGGACATCCCCGAGGTGCGCGCCGCATGGCAGAAGTGGCGGGAGCAGAGCCACTACGAACCCGTCGCGAACATCGAGAACCACGATACCATCGGCATGGTGGCCATGGACGCTCAGGGCCGGTTGGCGGGTTCGTGCACCACCAGCGGGCTGGCTTACAAGGTGCATGGCCGCGTGGGCGACAGCCCCATCATCGGCGCCGGGCTCTTCGTGGATGGCGAGGCGGGCGCGGCATGCGCTACGGGCGTGGGCGAGTTGGTGATCCGGGTTGCCGGCAGCCACACGGTGGTGGAACTCATGCGGCAGGGACGCAGCCCCGAGGAGGCCTGCCAAGAAGCGGTGATGCGCATCCAGCGCAAGCACAAGGAACTGAGTGACATGCAGGTGGGCTTCCTCGCCATCCGCGCCGACGGGGCGTACGGCGGCTATGCGCTACGCAGCGGATTCAGCTATGCCCTCCGCACCGCTGAAGGGAACCGCTTGGTGCCTTCCACATTCGGCTGACCATAATTGGGTAATCGGCCAAGGCGATGCTGGCCTATTTTCGCGATCCGATCATGCTCAGCCAATCCAGGTTCACCAGTTTAGCCGTTGGGCTGATGCTCGCCCTGACGAGCCAGGCATGGCCTTCCGATGCGGAACCTGGAGCGAGTCGCTTGCAGGTGCAATGCTCAAGCGCATCGGCCTTCGTGAGCATCCAGATCGAGCACGATCGTCGCATCGGCAACGTGATCCTCGAGATCCGCGATCAGCAGGGAAGGGTGATCTACCGGGAAGAAGGCAAGGCCCTCACCGGCGAATTGGTGCGCAGGCTCGATAAGGGCCAGCTGCCGCGGGGAACGCATCGGCTCAGCGTGCATTTCCGTGATCAGGACCTCTCGCAGGAGTTCACCATTGAGTGAGGCCATGCCGCAGGCCCGTTGCCGCTGGCCTCGCGGCTAAAGGCTTACTTCGCGCCGCTTCAATCGCGTGGAACTCACACCTGACCAATGGATCGTAGCCGGCGTGGTGGCCACCGCGCTGGTGCTCTTCATCAGCGAGAAGCTCAGCATCGACCTGGTGGCGCTCATGATCGCCGCCGCGCTGACGGTATCGGGGGTGATCACGCCGAGTGAGGCGGTGGCCGGCTTCAGCGATCCCGCCACGCTCACCGTGGCCTTCATGTTCGTGCTCAGCGCCGCGCTGCTGAAGACCGGCGCGCTGAGCACCGTGGGTCCGCGACTTAGCGAACGCTTCCGCAGGCATGAGGGCCTGGGCCTCATGGTCTTCATGGCCTTGGTGGGCGCGGTGAGCGCCTTCGTGAACAACACCCCCATCGTCGCGGTCTTCATCCCCATCGCCGTTCAGATGGCTCAAGCCGCCAACATGCATCCGGGCAAGCTGCTCATCCCACTCAGCTTCGGAACCATTTTCGGCGGCACCGTTACGCTCATCGGCACCAGCACCAACATCGTGGTGAGCGGCCTCAGCGCCAAGCTGGGCGGTGGCGAGATCGGCATGTTCGACCTGGCGCCCATGGGCCTGGTCCTCCTCGTGGCAGGCATCCTCTACATGGTGCTGATCGGCCGGCATCTGCTTCCCGGCGCCAAGGAGCAGAAGGACCTGAAGGAGAAATTCGGCATGGGCGGATACCTCACCGAAGTGGAGTTGTTGCCCGGCGCGCGCTTCGTGGGCAAGCGCATCATGGACAGCGCCCTGGTGCGCGAGCTCGAGATGGACATCATCGAGATCATCCGCGACGGACAGCGCTTCTCCTTGCCGCCCGGCGATATGGTGCTGGAGGCCGGCGACCTGCTCAAGGTGCGCTGCGAAGTGGAGAAGATCCGCGCGCTGAAGGACAGGGCCAACATCACGGTGAAGCCCACGGTGCAACTGGCCGGCGACGACCTGCGCACCCGCGGCACCGTGCTGGTGGAACTGGTGATCACCGCCAGCAGCCCGCTCGATGGCAAGACCCTGGGCGAGGCCGATCTGATCCGGACCTACCGCGCTGTGCCGTTGGCGGTGCGCCATCGCGAGGATGTGGTGCATGAGCGCCTGCACGATACTGTGCTGCGCAGCGGAGACGTGGTGCTGGCCGAAGTGAAGCGCCACTTCGTGAAGAGCCTGAAGGAGATGGAGCGCGCGCCCGATGCGCCCTTCGCCATACTGGCCGAGCAGGAGGCCATGGCCGAGTTCGACAAGGTCCGATTCGCCTTGGTGGCGGCCGTGATCGCAGGCGTGGTGCTGGTGAGCAGCCTCACCGCCGTGCCGGTGATGCTGGCGGCGCTCGTCGGGGTGATCCTCATCGCCCTCACGCGCTGCCTCAGCATGAAGGAATTCTATGAGGCCATCGAATGGAAGGTGATCTTCCTCATGGCTGGCGCTTTCAGCCTGGGTGCTGCCATGCACAACAGCGGCCTCGATGCTCGCATCGCTGGGGAATTGGTGGACACGCTCGGGCAATGGGGGCCGGTGGCCGTGATTAGCGGCCTGTACATGGCCACCTCTCTGCTCACGGAGCTCATGAGCAACACGGCATGCGCCGCGCTGATCACGCCCATCGCCATCGGCATGGCGGATCGCATGGACGCGAGCCCAGTTCCCTTCGTGATGACCGTTTGCTTCGCGGCCAGCGCGTGCTTCATGACGCCAGTGGGCTACCAGACCAACGCCATGGTGTACACCGCCGGCCAGTACCGTTACATCGATTTCATCAAGGTGGGCCTGCCGTTGCACCTGCTGTTCTGGGCCTTGGCCACTTGGCTGATCCCCGTGTTCTACCCATTCTGATCCCAGCACAGCAGTCGTCGGTCATCGCCGCCGGAGATCACAGAATTGCCCAGCCAGCACGCCGCGTTCACGCTATGGGCGTGGCCGCCGCCGCGCGCGTCGAGCCGCTCTGCGACATCCAGGCCTTGAGCGTCCCAGAGCTTCATCGTCTTATCGCGCGATGCAGTGACGAATCGCGTTCCTGCGCCACCGAATGCGATGGCGTAGATCGCTGACCGGTGCGCAGGCATCGAGAGCAATTCGTCTGCCGTTCCGGCCAACGGCCACGCCCTGAGGAAGCCGTCCTTCCCGCCGCTCAGCAGCACAGGCTTCACGGGGTGGAAGGCGACCGCTGATGCGCCGCCGACGTGCCCGGTGAACGTGCACGCTTCGTTCAGCAGCTGCGTTTCGAGCACGCGCACGAGGCCATCGCCGCAGGCCACGGCAATCATGCCTTTCTCCGCGCTGAAGGCCAGTCCGCGCAACTTGCCGTCGCTCAGCGCGAGGTCGCGCTCCGTGGTCCAGCGCCTGTCCTCACGGAACCACGTGC
>CAZFBP010000060.1:0-13431 GCA_964517255.1 uncultured Chryseobacterium sp. | reverse complement strand
TGATGTCCTTGCTGAACTCGGCCTTCTCGAAGCGTTCCTCGATGATGGGCTTGAGATGGGCGCTCACATGCTTGCGAGCCGTGTCGCGGATGAGCTTCTGCTCATCGGTGAGCAGCTCGTCAATCAGATAGTGGTCGTGGCTCTGGAACAGATCGGTGGCTGCTTTCTTCTGTGTAACGGTGCTCATTGGATGACGCTGTGCGTTTCGGCGGCGAAAGTAGGCAGCCGCCCGGCGGAGCGAGGCCCGGATACCTTTGCCACCGATGCAAGGCGAGGCGCTTCCCGACGACCCATGCACGGCGCTCTGGGCCACGGGCATCTTCGTCTGCTGCCTTGCGATCCTGGCCACCGTCAACATCGGATCGCCGCGCAAGTGGCGCGTGCTGCGGCAGGCTGCCCTGCGCTTGCGCGTGGGCACGCAGGCGCTGCGTGAAGAAGCGGATGCCGGCGACCGTGCCGTGCTGGGCCTGCTGGCCGTCGCGGTGGCCGCATTGTCGATGCTCCTCTGGCAGGCTACAGTGACCCACAGCGCCGAAGAGGCGCCCTCTTTCCTTCACTTCTTCATCGGTACCGCAGTGGTGATGGCCGCGCCAACGCTCTTGCTCCGGCTCATCGCGCTGCTGGCTCGGGCCGATGCAGGGATCTCCGAATACCTGCACACCGGCAAGCTCCTGCACGCTGCGGTCGGTATTGCCATCCTGCCGCTCACGATGCTGGCCGCGTACCAAGCGCCCTGGCGCGCGGGCCTGATCCTCACGGGCCTGGCCATCCTCGGCGTGGCGATCCTGTACCGCTGGCTGCGCGGAGCACGGATCGGCCTGGACGCGGGTGTGCCGATGCGATTTGTTCTGCTCTACCTTTGCGCCGCCGAAATCGGGCCCCTCCTGATCGCCTTGAATGCACTGAGGAACAGCCCACTCCTCCACTCCTAAGACGACCGGACTTGAAGATCAAGAAGATCCTCATATCGCAGCCCGCGCCCACGGATGAGAAGTCACCCTACCACGAACTGGCGCGCAGATTCAACCTGAAGCTCGATTTCCGGCCATTCATCAAGGTAGAGCCGGTGGCCGGACAGGATTTCCGCCAGGAGCGTATCGGCATCCTGGACCACACGGCCATCGTGCTCACCAGCCGCAACGCCGTGGACCATTTCTTCCGGATGTGCAAGGAGCTGCGCGTCACGGTGCCGGAAAGCATGAAGTACTTCTGCGTGAGCGAGAGCGTCGCCTACTACGTGCAGAAGTACATCGTGTACCGCAAGCGCAAGGTCTTCATCGGCAAACAGAGCTTCGGGGAGCTCATCGACGTGATCAAGAAGCACAAGGACGAGAAGTACCTGGTGCCATGCAGCGACATCCAGAAGACCGAGATTCCCGAACTGCTCGACAAGGTGGGCGTGAAGTACACCAACGCCGTCTTCTACCGCACCGTGGCCAGCGACCTCAGCGACATGAAGTCCCTGGATTACGACATGCTGGTGTTCTTCAGCCCCGGCGGCCTCGAGAGCCTGCGCAAGAACTTCCCCGACTTCAAGCAGAACGGCGTCTTCATCGCCGCCTTCGGACCCACCACCGCCAAGGCCGTGGTGGATCACGGATTCCGTCTCGACCTCCAGGCCCCGTTGCCTGAAGCACCCAGCATGACCGGCGCCATGGAGCTCTTCATCAAGCGCGAGGCGAAGAAGAAGTGAGCGCCCATCATGGCGCCAACCTCCCGTAACGGCCCAGTGCCCCGTGGCTGAACAGCGCCATACCTTCCCCAAGAACGAACGGCTCAGCGGCCGCCTGCGCCTCAAGGAAGTGGCCACCACCGGCCTCGCGGTGAACGAGCACCCGTTCCGGCTCATCGGGAAACGCATGGCACTGCCCACGGAAGACCCGGCCCAAGCCGCCTTCGCGGTGCCCAGCCGCAACATGCCACGCGCCGTGGACCGCAACCGCATGAAGCGGCTGATGCGCGAGGCCTACCGTCTGCACAAAGGACCGATCCTCGAACGCCTGCGCGGCCAAGGTGTGCAATGCGCATGGCTCTTCATCTTCCAGGGGCGCGAACCGGTGACGTACGCGCTGACCACCCTCAGACTAACGCGCGCCCTTGATCGTTGGATGAGCCAGCATGGCTAAGTTCCTCGCATGGCCCTTGATCCTGCTGGTGCGTTTCTACCAAGGCGCCATCTCCCCGCTGCTGCCCGGCGCGTGCCGATACACGCCGAGCTGCTCAGAGTACGGTCTGCTCGCATTGCGGCGTCATGGCGCCTTCCGCGGCGGCTGGCTCACCTTGAGGCGCTTCCTATCTTGTCACCCATGGGGCGGACACGGTCCAGACCCCGTACCCGAAGCACACGAGAAGCATGAACACGCGCACTGATGCCCGCGCGCCGCGTTGGCGCACCCTGTTGGCGGCCGCAGCCATCGCCGTTGGCGGGGCCTTCACCATCGCCGCAGGCGACAACTACTTCGAGATCAGCAAGAACCTGGAGATCTTCACCGACCTCTACAAGGAGCTCAACATCTACTACGTAGATGACACGCAGCCCGGCAAGCTGATGAAGACCGGGATCGACGCGATGCTCTCCTCGCTGGACCCCTACACGCAGTACATCCCGGAGAGCGATATCGAGGACTACCGCTTCCAGACCACCGGCCAGTACGGCGGCATCGGGGCCTTGATCAAGCGCAAGGACGACCAAGTGCTGGTGAGCGAGCCCTACGAGAACTACCCGGCCATGAAGGCGGGCATCTGGGCCGGCGATGAGATCATGGAGGTGGATGGCCGCAAAGTGGCCGGCATGAGCACCGATGAGGTGAGCAAACTGCTGAAGGGCCAGAGCGGCACGGCCGTGAAAGTGATCACCCGGCGCGACGCCGAGCTCATCCCCCACTCGCTCACGCGCGAGGAGATCAAGATTCCCGACGTGCCCTACAAAGGCATCGTGGACCAGGCGGGCAAGGTGGGCTACATCAAGCTCAACGCCTTCACCCAGACCGCCAGCGCCGATGTGCGCAGCGCCATGAAGGAGCTGAAGGACCAGGGCGCATCGAAGCTCATCCTCGACCTGCGCGGCAACGGGGGCGGCCTGCTGCGCGAAGCGGTGAGCATCGTGAACCTCTTCGTGCCCAAGAACCAGCTGGTGGTGGAGACGCGTGGCCGCATCAGCGAGTGGGACAAGACCTACAAGACGCTGAGCGAGCCCATGGATGCCGAAATGCCACTGGTGGTGCTCACCGATGGACAGAGCGCCAGCGCCAGCGAGATCGTGAGCGGCGCCTTGCAGGACCTGGACCGCGCGGCGATCATCGGCGAACGCACCTTCGGCAAGGGACTGGTGCAGCAGACCAAGGACCTGCTCTACAACAGCAAACTCAAGGTCACCGTGGCCAAGTACTACATCCCCAGCGGGCGCTGCATCCAAAAGCTCGATTACGCACACCGCGACAGCAGCGGCAAGGCCATTGAGGTGACACCGGGCGCCGCCAAGGCCTTCAAGACGCGCAACGGGCGAGCGGTGGAGGAAGGCCGCGGGATCATGCCCGATGTGGCCGTGGAAGAGCCGGACCTGGCCAAGGTGGTGGGCGGTCTCTTCGAGGCGGACCTCTTCTTCGACTTCGCCACCAACTACCGCAGGAAGCACGCGGACATCGGCCCGGCCGAGGACTTCAAGATCACGGACGCGCTCTTCCAGGAGTTCACTGAATTCGTGAAGGACAAGCAGTTCGACTACGACAACGAGAGCCTCGCGATCCTGGACTCACTGGAACGAAAGGCGAAGGAGGAGCGCTACTTCGACCACGCGAAAGAAGAGATCGAGGCGCTGCGCATCGAGCTCGCGCCTGACCGCACAGCGGACCTGGTCCGCTTCCGCACCGATGTCGAAGAGGTGCTGCGAAACGAGATCGTGTCGCGCTACCACCATCAGACGGGCCGTGCCAAGGCGGGGCTCGCCACCGATCCGTACGTGAAGAAGGCCGTGGAGCTCTTCGCCTCCGGCAGCGTGGCGCCGATCCTCTCCGGATCCAAGAATTAGGGCGGTCATCGACATGCCCATGCAGGCCCGACACGCCGTGTTCCATCGCGTGCATGTGGCCGCGCTCGCGCTCTGCGCCGTCATGCTCCCGTGGAGCACCGCGTTCCTCAGCATGGCCGAAATGCTGCTTGCCGCGAATTGGATCACGGGCGGCTTGGTGCTCGGCGAATCGCGCGCGCGCTGGAAAGCAGCCTTCGCCACGGCGCCCTCGCTCCTCTTCCTCTCCTTCCTCGGCCTTCACCTCATTGGCCTGATGTGGACCGAGGACCTGGGCTGGGGCAAGGACCTGTGCCGGATCCTGGCGCCCGTGCTCGTATTCGGCGCCGTGCTGGCGGGCAGCGCGCGATTGAATCCGAACGAGTTCAAGCTCGTGCTCCGCCTCGGCGCATGGAGCGCGATCGCGTGCGGGATCTTCGGACTGCTCTTCAGCGGCGCGCGCGCGGGCGACTACCGCGGCATCTCGATGTTCATCAGTCACATCCGCCTGGCCTTGCTCCTCTCGCTCTCGGTCGCCGTGCTGCTGACGATCTGGCCGAGCACCCTGTGGAAGCGCGTTGCGCATGCGGCCGGCGCGGCGGCGGCGCTCTATCTCATCGCGCGCCTGGGCAGCCTGCAAGGGCTCATCATCCTGGCCATCCTGATGCTCCTCTACCTGTGGCGCCGAACCGCGCACCTCGTACGCGCGTGGCGCGTCACCTCGCGAGCGGGGATCATCGCGCTGATCATCCTGCCGCTCGTGCTGCTGCGATCCACCTGGCGCAGCGCCTCGGCCCCGGTTCCGCCGGGCCTGGCACAGCGCGCAGAGCGCACCGCTGGCGGCGAATTCTATCAGCACGATACGCTCAGCACCCAGACGGAGAACGGTACGCACGTGTGGACCTACATCGCCTGGAGCGAGTTCCATCGCACCTGGGGCCGCCGGAGCCGCGTGCGGCTCGATGGCACGGATGCGCTCGGCCATCCGCTGCTCTCCACAGCCGCGCGCTACCTCGCGTCGAAGGGCCTGCGCAAGGACAGCATAGGGGTGATGGCGCTCAGCGAAGCGGACATCGAGGCGATCGAACAAGGGTCGCCCAGCGCGGTGCGCGGAACGCGCGGCACGTTAAGGGCCCGGGTCGAGGAGGTGCTCTTCGAGCTTGAGCAGTACCGCAGCACCGGGCGCGCCGATGGGCACTCGGTGGCCATGCGCGTCGAGTTCCTGCGCGCCGGCTGGTCCATCGCCCGCGCGCACTGGCTCATCGGCGTAGGCACCGGCGACACCCAGCGCGCGTTCGACGCGCACTACATCGCCAGCGGATCAGCGCTCGCGCCCCAATGGCGGCTGCGCGCGCACAATCAGTTCCTCACGCTGCTCATCTCATTCGGCGTCTTCGGCCTGGCCTGGTCCATCGTGGCGCTGTGGTGGCCCGCTCGCCGACTGGAGGCGTGGAAGCAGCCGCTCTTCATCCCGTGGGCCGTGGCCTTCGGCATCTCGTGCCTCACGGACGACACGATCGAGACGCAGGCCGGCGCCACCTTCTTCGCGCTCTACTACGCCCTCTTCGTCTTCGCCGCGCCACGCGACGACATCAACGCTCCAGCGCCCCGAGCACCAGCGCAGGCGTGATGGCGTGGATGTGCTCCTGCGGGTCGCCTTTCGGATCCTGGCCCATCGCCACGAGCGCGCGAGCAGAGGCCCCGATCGGCCCCCAGCGGCCCGGATGGATGGGCGGCTGCGGCGAGTAGAGCCCGATGGCCCGCAGGCCGCACGCTGCCGCGATGTGCAGCGGACCGGTGCTCGCCGCGATGAGCGCGTCGCTGGCCCCGATGAGCATGATGAGCTGTTCCAACGAGAGCTGGCCGCCCACGTCGATCACGTGCGGACCGAATCCGCGCAATTCCTTGCGATAGACCTCGGCCTCCGCGCGCGTACCGGTGATGAGGATGCGGTAGCGCGCCGGATCGAGCAGGGCGATCAGCTCTAGGAAGCGGTCGAGGCCCCACTCCACCGCGCTGCCCTGCGATAGCGGATGCAGGACCACATGCTCGCGGCCGGGCTCCAGGAACGCCTTCACGTCGGCATCGGGTGGCGGCGGCGTGAACCCGTTGAGGGTGGAGAGCGCATCGATCGAAGGAGCGTCGTTGATCCCGAGCGGCGCGAGCAGCTTGATGTTCAGCTGCGACTCATGCAGATCGCTGCGCCTGCGGCTGAAGGCGACGCGGTGGTTGCAAGTGAGCCAGTGCCACCACCGGTGGCTGGTGCCGACACGCACCGGTATCCCCGCGTGATTCGCCCAGCTCGCTAGCTCACGGCGCGGGAACACGTGCACGATGGCGTCGGCCCCGAGCCTTCCCAGGCGATGCGCCGCGGCATCGGGGCCCACGTCCTGCAGCTCCTCCAGCGCGATCGCCGCATCGACATGCGCGCAGCAGCGAAGCACGGGCATGGTGTAGCGGCGGCCGATGAAGGTGATGCGCACGCCGGGCCTGCGCTGCTTGATGAGCCCGGCCATGGGCAGGGTGAGCATCACGTCGCCGATGCTGTCCGTGCGGCTGAGGATGATGTGCTCAGGCGATCGCATGGCCCTGTTGGAGAAGGCGGAGCTTGGCGTACTTGAGGCGCACGGCGCGCGCGCTGAGGGTGGCGATGCGCCAGCCCGCGGCGCCATCGAGGAAGCCCAACAGCAGCACATAGCCTTGGACGAACTTGAAGGCGGGTGCGAGCAAGAGCTTCCAGAGCGGCGCACGCTTGCCGTTCTCGTGCATGGCGCGCGCGTGCAAGGTGCTGTAGCGCTCGATGCGGTCGCGGTGATCCTGCACGCTGTGGTAGCTGAAGTGGAGGAGATCGCCCTGGAGCTCGGTGATGCCGACGCCGGCGGGAAGGACCAACTCCTCGTGGACGTGATCTCCTCGCCACTCGACGCCCTCCTTCGGGAAGAGACGCACCTTGGCATCGGGGTACCAGCCCCCGTAGCGCACCCAGCTGCCGCAGTAATTCGTGAGGCGCTTCAAACGGTACGCGCCCCGGAAGCCGACCTTCTTCCGCCGCGCGATGTCAGCGCGCAGCTCATCGCTCAGCGCCTCATCGGCATCGAGCGAGAGGATGAAAGGATGGCTCGCGAGGCCGTTGGCGAAATTCTTCTGGTCGCTGTAGCCCTTCCAGGCGCGCTCCACCACCTGCGCCCCGTGCTCCTGCGCGATGGCACGCGTGCGGTCCGTGCTTCCGGAATCCACCAAGATCACCTCATCGGCGATGCCTCGCAACGAGCCGAGGCAGCGCGCGATGCTGCGCTCCTCATCGCGGGTGATGATCACGACGCTCAGGCCCACGGCCGCAAGCTACGGCCGTGCCGTGAGGCGCTACCAGAGGTGCTCCACCACGATGCGGCCCGTGTGCACGGCCTGTCCCTCGCGCAACAGCCGGTAGGCGTACATGCCATCGGCCAGGTGCGCGGTGCTGACGGTGGCCCTGCCGCCGGTCACGGGCTTCATCAGCACACGGCGGCCCGTAGCGTCCGTGAGCTCGATGCTAAGGGCGCCCTGCGCGAGCGTGCCGGTGACATCCACGAAGAAGTCGCGGTCGGCCGGGTGCGGGAACACGCGCATGTGCGAGCCCGACTCGTCACCAATGCCCACGGGCAGCTCCACCACCACTTCCTCCGGCGCGCTCTCGCAGCCCACGTAAGGCAGGCTCACTTCCCAGTCATAGAAGAAGTAGTAGTACACCGTGCCGTTGCCGCCGGTGGCGGTGCTACTGGTCACGCTGCCGAAGGAGCCCAACGGATAGGGGTACGCTTGCGCGCTGCCCACGCCATCGCGCCAGAGGTTCACGGTGCCGCCCGTGACGCGCAGGCCGTAATTGCCCGCTCCGGGAACGGTGAAGTCCAGGTTGACCCGGCTCTCGCCGTCGGGGATGTTGAAGACGCCCTGTTGGATCACGTTGGCGTTGCCATCAACCAGCGCGATGGTACGGTTGCCCGCGCTGTTGGCGTACACCTTCACGCTGCGGATGGCGAACTGCTCGTTGGCGGTGAAGAGCTGGTAGTTGTTGGCGTTGGTGTGGTACTGGCCGCTGGTGGTGTTATCGGTCTTCGCGCCATAGCTGCTGGTGACGCCGTTGGTGTTGGCGCTGGTGCACCAGAAGCTGGTCGTGGTGTTCAGCACAGGCGTGTTGAAGCTGTTGCCGGCGCCGATCACGTTGCCGCCGGGGACATCGTACCAGGTGATGTTGCTCCCAGTGGCATTGAGCGTGGTGCTCCCGGGGCCGGGCAGCGACACATCGTTCGCGGTAGGCGGGGCTGGGGCATCGATCACCGTGATGGTGACGGGGGCCGAGGTGAGCGCGCCGCAGCCATTGTCGAAGGTGACGGTGTAGGTGCCGCTCTGCTGCGGGTTGATGGCGGCAGAGCTCTGGCCGCTGCTCCAGGTCACATCGTTGCCGATGCTGCTGGTGAGGGTGAAGGGATCGCCGGCGCAGAAGGTGGTGTAGCCGCTGGCCGAGATCACCGGCGGAACGCTGCTCGGTCCGGCCAGCACCGTGCTGTTGGAATAACCGCTCGTCTCACCGGTGCACACGGCTTCCACTTGGAACTCATAGGCCACGCAAGGGTCCAGGCCGTTCACGGTCACGGTATTCTCATCCACGGCAAGGATGTCGATCCAGGTGCCGCTGCCGACCGCGCGATAGCGCACATTGAATGGACCACCGCCTGCCGCGTTCCATGTGTACGTGGCATTGGTGCTCTCTCGGGTGGCCTGCGCGCCGAAGGGCGGCGGGCACGTGCTGCAGGCATTCATGATGAGCTGCATGCTGTTGCCTGAGCTCACGCGGCCGCCGGTGACGGTGTTGCCCGGCAGGTTGCCCACTTGCTCCGTGCCTTCGAAGAGCTTGGTGCGGATGTACAGCGCGCCCTCGGTCGGGTCGGCATGCACCACGCTCATGAGCGCGGGACAGGGCGCGCTGTAGAGCAAGCCGATGACCCCGGCGGTGAGCGGGCAGG
This sequence comes from uncultured Chryseobacterium sp., assembly GCA_964517255.1. Lineage (GTDB taxonomy): Bacteria > Bacteroidota > Bacteroidia > Flavobacteriales_F > PHOS-HE28 > PHOS-HE28. The sequence continues at coordinate 4,425 of CAZFBP010000060.1, read as the reverse complement.
CGAAGCTGGTGCCGCTGGTGTTGCCGTAGCCGCCCCCGATGCTGGTGGTGCGCACGCTGGAGCCGGGCGCGCCCAGATCGATGGTGGTGAGGCCCCAAGCGCTGAAGGTGCGCGTATCGTTCACGTCGGTGGCGGTAACGCTGATCATGAAATCGCTGGGGCAAGCCGTGGGAAGATCCCCGACCTGGTCCACATCCACGGCGTTGTTCGCGGTAGCGCCGCAGTTGAGGATGCCCGCCGTGCCGAGGGTATCGAACATGGCGCACCACATCGGCGAGTTGGCGGGCTGCCCGCCATCGATGCCCCAACTGGCGCTGGTGGCCACCACGAAGGCGCCCAGATCGCCATTGGTGCTGTTGTAGAGGCGGCGCATGCGGAGCGGATAGGTGTAGGCCGCCACCACGGCGCTCTCGCTGGTGCCTCCATAGTTCACCGGCATGAGCTTCACGTTCCAGTTGGCTCCGGTGACGCCGAGGCTGTTGTTGCCCACAGCGCCGGCCATGCCCGCGCATTGGGTGCCGTGGCTGCCGCTGTACACGTTGTCGTTGCTGTTGGGCGTGTTCCAGCCGCGGCGGTCGTCGATGTAGTTGTTGCCGTCGTCGTCCTGTCCATTGCCGGGGATCTCGTCGTAGTTGAGCCAGGCATTGGCCGCGAGGTCGGCATGTGTGAGGTCGGCGTTCTCGATGATGGCCACCACGATGGTGTCGCCCGCTGCCGTGACGCCACCGGTGCTGATGTCCCAGGCCGCTTCGCTATCGATATTCTGGTGGTGCCAGACCTGGTCGTACTGCGTGTCGTTGGGGACCACGCGCTCCTTCACGAGGTGGTTGTTCTGGGCGAGCTGGATGCCGGGATGGGCCCAGGTGGCGCGCAGCATGCTCCACTGGCTCTGTAGCACGGGGTCGAAGCGCAGCAGCCAGGCGCGCATCTCACGGCTCACTTCCTCCACCACGGTCATGCCGGTGGGCTGGCCTTCGAGCTGGGCGAGGTCGCGGGCGATCGCGTACGGGTCCGCTCCGGGCTTGGTCATCACCAGCACATCGCCGGGGATGTACTCGGTATCATTGAGTTGCGCGCTGGCTGAGCCGATGAGGAGGGAGGCTAAAAGGCAAAGGGTCAGGAATCGGTTCATGGTCGGGGGCTGGTTCACGACAAACTTAGGCGGCCAACCGTTCACGTCAGGGCGCGCTGGATGGATCGTGACACCTGCTTGACAGAGGCCCTTGGAAGCCCGACGGGCCCTATGGCTCGGGTTGCTGGCGCGGCTTGTCCATGCGGCTCAGGAGGCCCTGGACGAAGGAGACGATGAGGCTGAAGCCCAGCGCCCACCAGAAGCGGGGCGGCTCGATGGTGAATGCCGGCACCAGGTTGTCGGCCAGCATTACCAAGGCGGCGTTGATCACCAGCATGAAAAGGCCCAGCGTGAAGAGCGTGATGGGCAGGGTGAAGAGCACGAGCAGCGGCTTGAGGAAGGCATTGAGCAGGGCCAGCACCACAGCGGTGAGGATGGCCGTGAGCAGTCCGTGGGTGGTGTCCATGTCGCCGAGGCTCACACCACGAAGGAGCAGGTCGGCCACGAGCACGGCGATGGTGCCCACGAGGATGCGCGGCAGGATGTTCATGGGCCTAAAAATAGGAAAGGGCCTCCCGGCCCCTTCCCATAAGGAGGCGCACGGCCTCACTCCTTCACCAATTTCACCGTGGCCGTCTTGCCGCCTTGCGTGATCACGAGGTAGTAGCTGCCCGTGGCTTGATCGCTCAGATCAAGCGTGCGCTCATAACGCCCTTTGAAGCCGATGATCCGCTCCTGGTACACGCGCTCGCCCTTGGCATCATGCACGTCCACCATAAGGTCGCCGCGCTCCGGCACTTCGAACTGCAGGCGGTAGTGGCCGGCGCTCGGATTGGGGAATGCGCTCAGTTCGCCGAGCTGCAACTGCTTGTCAACGGCCACCCCCTTCTGGCGAAGCACGGCCTTTTCTTCTTCGTTCAGCTCACGCGACTGAACGCGCACGCGCACCTCGCGCCGGATGTCCTTGCCCACTTCCCGACGCAGCTCATCCATCTCGCGGCGCAGTTCATTCATCTCACGGCGAAGCGCATCGCGGTCCTCCGGGGCCATGCCGTTCCAGTGGAAGCCGTTCATGCCATCCATGCCCTTCATGTACACGTGCGCCTTGCGCTCGCCCAAAGCGCCAGTGAACTCCTGCTCCTTCCCTTCACGCTGCACCGTCACCTTCACTTCGCTGCCCGGCTCCATGGAGCGGATACGTTCCGCGAGGTCATCGAAATCGGCTACGGCATCGCCGTTGATCGCCGTGATGCGGTCGCCCGCCTTCAGCCCCATCTTCTCGGCCGCGCTGCCCTCTTCCACAAGGCCGATGCGGACGCCCGGGTGTTCGCTCTCCTCATCGGATGGCGTCACCCCTAGGAACGCGCGCTTCTCGCTCCTCCATGCATGCTCGTCGCCGAGCTTCTCCAGTTCCTTCAGTTCCTCGAGCTCGTCGCCGTCGAAATCGAACGAATAGGCGAACTCCTCCGCCTTCCGCTCACCCAGCCTGGCTGTGCCCTTCATGGCCTTGCCATCGCGCAGCCATTCCACTTTCACCTCATCGCCCGGCTCGTGCGAGCGGACCAGCTCCGCCAGGCTTCCGGGGCCTTCAACGGTCTTGTCATCCACCTCCACGACGATGTCGCCCTCCTGCAATCCCAGCTTCGCGGCCGGGCTGTCGTCCACCACTTCAACGACCACGGCGCCCTGCTTCGCGCCCTTGGGCTTCTTGTCCTCGTCGGTGAGGTTGCGCGTGCTCACGCCGAGGTAGGCCGTCGGTTCGCAGCACCCGGCCAAGGGTGCATCGGGAGGCATGGGCGGCATCGGCGCCATGTGCATGAACACATCGCCGTCCTCGTTCTCGCCGAACCCGCGGATATCGATGGTGACATCACGTTCGCCATGGTTCAGCTTCATCTGGTTGAGCACGCCGAGTTCGCGCAGCGCCTCTTGCATCTGCGCATCGTCGTTGGCGTCGAATTCCTTGGTCACGCGCTTGGTCTCGCCGTTCTCGGTGGTCACCACTTCGATGCGCACCTTGCGGTCGGGCACCGGCACCTGAGGCTCTTGCTGCAAGCCGATCACGGAGGCCAGCGGAAGGAAGAGGAAGGTCTTGAACATGGCGTTTCGGTTTGAAGTGCCGCCAAGCTATCCGCGCTCCGGGCCGAATTGTTCCGCCGGAACTTGAAAGAACGTTAAGTGCCGGGGCGGATGGTTGACACCGGGGCCAACGGATCACTCCCCGGTGAAGCGGTCCATGTCGCGGCGGTCGCGCTTGGTGGGCCGGCCCTCCCCTGCTGGTCGGTTCTGCGCTTTCACCAGGCGGGCCATCTCCAGCTTCTCCAAGTCCTCGAATGCGGTGCGCTCAGCCATGAGTTCCGGAACCAGTTTGGCGCCCACCCGCGATGCGGGCATCTCCAGGACCTCCCAGCTGCGCCAGATGGGCGGCTCGCGCAGGGCGATCAGGTCGCCGGGCTTCACTTCAACGGAAGGCTTCACCACGCGGCCGTTCACCTGCACCTGCTCGCGGCGCACGGCGTCGGTGGCCAAGCTGCGCGTCTTGAAGAAGCGCACGCACCAGAGGAATTTGTCGATGCGCATGAGGGCGAAGTAAGGGCCGCCTCCCGGTTCAAGCCCGGGATGACCACGCGGAGGCGCAGAGAATCCAAAGCGATACCACGTGGCCCGCCCTCTGCGGCTCTGCGGCCATCCCCGCATTTCTCCACGATCCCCCTACCTTTTCCACATTCCCTCCCCGGCCGGACCTCCCGGGGTACTTTCGCGGCCCGGATACCATCCGGAATGCCCAAAGACAACAGTATCAAGTCCGTCCTGCTCATCGGCAGCGGCCCCATCGTCATCGGTCAAGCTTGTGAGTTTGACTATTCCGGCTCCCAAGCCAGCCGCTCCCTCCGCAACGAAGGCATCGAGGTCACGCTGATCAACAGCAACCCGGCCACCATCATGACCGACCCGGTCACGGCCGACAACGTCTACCTCAAGCCCCTCACCACCGAGAGCATCGAGGAGATCCTCAAGAAGCACAAGATCGACGCCGTGCTGCCCACCATGGGCGGGCAGACCGCGCTGAACCTCGCCATCGAGTGCGAAAAGCTCGGCATCTGGAAACAGTACGGCGTGCGCATGATCGGCGTGGACGTGAAGGCGATCGACATCACCGAGAACCGCGAGCAGTTCCGCCAGCTGATGGAACGCATCGGCGTGCCCATGGCACAGAGCAAGGTGGTGAACAGCTTCCTGGAAGGGAAGAAGGTGGCGCAGGAGTTCGGCTTCCCGCTGGTGATCCGCGCGAGCTACACGCTCGGTGGCGGCGGCGCCAGCTTCGTGCACAAGGAAGAGGATTTCGACAAGCT
>CAZFBP010000059.1:4363-13547 GCA_964517255.1 uncultured Chryseobacterium sp. | reverse complement strand
CTGCTCTTCCACGCGCATGGGGCTGTTCTGTCCCTGCTTGAGGATCTCCACGTTGCGCGCGCCCTTGTCGAGCACGCTCTTGGTGGCGGCGTCGAGGTCGGAGCCGAACTTCGAGAAGGCTTCCAGCTCGCGGTACTGCGCCTGGTCGAGCTTCAGGGTGCCCGCCACTTTCTTCATCGACTTGATCTGCGCATTACCGCCCACGCGGCTCACGCTGATGCCCACGTTGATCGCAGGGCGCACACCGCTGAGGAAGAGGTTGCTCTCGAGGAAGATCTGACCGTCGGTGATCGAGATCACGTTGGTGGGGATGTAGGCTGATACGTCGCCGGCTTGCGTCTCGATGATGGGCAGCGCGGTAAGCGATCCGCCGCCTTTCACTTTGCCTTTCAGCGAAGCGGGCAGGTCGTTCATCTCAGCGGCCACCTTGTCGTCGGCGATCACCTTGGCGGCGCGTTCGAGCAAGCGGCTGTGCAGGTAGAACACGTCGCCGGGGTAGGCCTCGCGACCGGGAGGGCGACGCAACAGCAGCGACACCTCGCGGTAGGCCACGGCTTGCTTCGAGAGGTCATCGTACACGATCAGCGCAGGGCGACCGGTATCGCGGAAGTACTCGCCGATGGCGGCGCCGGTGAAGGGCGCGTAGAACTGCATCGGTGCGGGATCGCTGGCGTTGGCGGCCACCACGGTGGTGTAGGCCATCGCGCCTGCCTCTTCCAGCACTTTCACGGTGCCGGCCACGGTGCTGCCCTTCTGGCCGATGGCCACGTAGATGCAGTACACGGGCTTGCCGGCGTCGAAGAATTCCTTCTGGTTGATGATCGTGTCGATCGCCACCGTGCTCTTGCCGGTCTGGCGGTCGCCGATGATGAGCTCGCGCTGGCCACGGCCGATGGGGATCATGGCGTCAACGGCCTTGATGCCGGTCTGCAGCGGCTCCTTCACGGGTTCGCGGTAGATCACGCCCGGAGCACGGCGCTCAATGGGCATCTCGAAGGTCTCTCCGGTGATGGGGCCTTTGCCGTCGATGGGCTCGCCGAGGGTGTTCACCACGCGGCCCACCATGCCTTCGCCGGTGTTGATGCTGGCGATGCGCTTGGTGCGCTTCACGGTGTCGCCTTCCTTGATGCCCACGCTGGGGCCCAGGAGCACGGCGCCCACGTTGTCCTCTTCGAGGTTGAGCACGATGCCGCGCAGGCCGCTGTTGAACTCGATGAGCTCACCGCTCTGCACGCCGCGCAGTCCATAGATGCGCGCGATGCCGTCGCCGACCTGCAGCACGGTGCCGACCTCTTCGAGCTCGGCCTCGCTGCGGAAACCGGCGAGTTCTTGTTTCAGGATCGCCGTCACTTCGGCGGGTTGCACATGTGCCATGGGGCTGATGCTTTAGATCTCGGGGATGTACGGGTTCTCGGAGAATTTGCGGCGCAGGTCGCCGATGCGGCGGCTCACGCTGCCATCGTACTGCTCGTCGCCGATGCGGATGGTGAGGCCGCCGATGAGCGACGCCTCCACCTGCTCCTCTAATTCAATGGTCTTGCCGGGGTGCTGCTTCTCGGCCATCGCGCGCACCTTCACGCGAGTGGCATCGTTCAGCGGCGTGGCGCTCCTCACGTGGGCGGTCACGATGCCGCGCTGCTGCTTGTACAGCTCGTCGAAGGCGGCGGCGACATGGGGCAGCAGCGCCTCGCGCCCCTTCCGCACCAGGATGCCCATGAAGGTGTTGGTGATCTGGCCGATCCTCCCTCCGAAGATCTTGTCCAGCACCTTGTCCTTCTTGTCGGCCTTCACCACCGGGCTGCTCAGCAGCACCAGCAGGTCGCGACTTCCGGCGCAGGTATTGGCCACCAAGCGCATGTCCTCATGCACGCCGGCGAGCACGCCCTTCTCTTGGGCAAGCTCCATCAGCGAGCGGGCGTAGCGGTAGGCGACCGGAGCGATGTTCATGACTTGCGCGTCTCGGCCTCGGCCATCACCTTATCGACCAGCGACTGCTGCGCGGCGCTGCTGTCGAGCTTGTCCCGGAGGATGCGCTCGGCAACCAGGATGCTCAATTCGGCGACCTGGTTCTTCATTTCCACGATGGCGGCGTTCTTCTCGTTCTGGATGTCGGTGCGGGCGCGGGCCAGCAGCGCGTCGGCCTCGCCCTTCGCCTTGCCCTTGGCCTCGGCGATCTCCTTGTCGCGGATATCGCGGGCCTCCTTCAGCAGCACCTCGCGCTCTTCGCGCGCGGCGCGCATCAGCTCTTCGTTCTTGGCGCTGAGCGATGCCATCTCCTCACGCGCGCGCTTCGCTTCATTCAGCGCGTCGGCGATGGAGGTCTCGCGGTCTCTCAGCCCTTTGAGGATGGGCTTCCACGCGAATTTGGCCAGGACGAACAGCACCGTCAGGAACGATACCGTCATCCAGAAGATGAGGCCATAGGAGAACTCGATGAGCATGATGCTTGAGTTTGATCAGTGACGAGGCGATGCCGACGGGCGCTCTTAGAGCACCATGGCCAGCAGGCCCACCACGATGCCGAACATGGCGGCACCTTCAACGAGAGCAGCGGCCAGGATCATATTGGCGCGGATATCGTTGGTGGCTTCGGGCTGGCGGGCGATGGCTTGCATGGCATCACCACCGATGCGGCCGATGCCGATGCCTGCAGCGAGAGCTGCGATACCAGCGCCGATAGCGGCGAAACCGAAGTGACCATTCGCGGCGGCTTCCAGGAGGATCGAGAGGAACATGACGTTGTGTGGTTTGCGGGTTGTTCTAGTGGTGATGGGGCTCTTCGATGGCGGCCCCGAAGTACATGGCGGAAAGGAAGGTGAACACGAAGGCCTGGATGAAGGCCACCAGGAGCTCCAGCATGCTCATGAACACGGTGAAGAGCAGGCTGAAGATGCTCACGCCCCACCCCAGGCCGGAGTTGATCTCTCCGAAGATGAAGATCAGCGCGAAGAAGCTCAGCACGATGATGTGGCCCGCCGTGATGTTCGCGAAGAGTCGGATCATCAGGATGGCCGGGCGGAGGAACACGCCCAGGATCTCCACCGGCGTCAGGATCAGCAGCACCGGCTTGGGCACGCCCGGCATGGCCAGGATGTGGCCCCAGTAGTGGCGATTGCCGTTGAGCAGGGTGATGATGAAGGTGATCATCGCCAGCGCGAAGGTGACCGAGATGCTGCCGGTGACGTTGGCGCCGAAGGGGATGATGGGGATGAGCCCCATCAGGTTGTTGATGAGGATGAAGAAGAACACCGTGAGCAGGTACGGCATGAAGCGCTCGTATTTGGGGCCGATGTTCGCCTTGGCCACATCGTCGCGCACGAAGAGGATGATGGGTTCGATGAGGTTCTGAAGGCCGCGAGGCGCTTGGCCGGGACGGCGCGCGTATGCCTTGGCCACGCTCAGGAAGATGAGCAGCATCAAGGCGGCGCTCACGAAGATGGCCATCACGTTCTTGGTGATGCTGAGGTCGATGGTGGCCTTGGTGAGCTCTTCGTTCGCCTGCGCGGCATGCGCGGGGCTGCCATCAGCCGCATCGGTCGCCACGATCTTCTTGCCTTGGAGCATGTAGCCGCCATGCACCTCATCGCCGTGGTGGAAGTTCCCGCTGCTGAAGACGCTGAGGCCGCGTTGGTTGTTGTACAGGATTACTGGAAGAGGAATCGAGGTATGCCCCCAGAGGTGCCAGCCGTGCTCATCGGTCACGTGGCCCATGATCATCTCGCCGGGGTTGAACTTGCCGTGAGCAGCCTCCTCATGGCCGTCGGCAGTGGCCGTCACCAACCCAATCGTCGTCGAATCCCCCACGGAGTGGGCGTGGCCGTCATGCTGCGCGGTAGCGGAACCCATCAACAGGGCTCCAATCATCAGGGAAGCTAGGCGCAGCAAGGATTTCAGCGACATCACGTGCAGGGTTGCCCCCTTGTTTGCGGCCGCGAATGTAGGGGTCCATTTCACTCCAGGGCCTGATTGCGCGCAATCACTTCCGGGCCGTCTCCTTGAAGAGGTGCACCATTGCACCCGTAATACCCAGTAAGCTGCCCGTGAGCGTGAAGATCGGGAAAGGCCAGTGCGATTGCTGATCGAGCCACCAGCCCCCGAAGGTGAAGGCGAGCACAACCCCCATCATGGTGAATCCCAGGCCGGCATAGCGCAGGTAATTGTCATAGCCCTTGCGGGCATTCTTCAGCTTCTTCCCGTTGCTCATGCCTTCGGCAGCTTGCGCGAAAGCGCGGTGAGCCGCACAGTGCTGAAGGCAAGGAACGCCAGATAGAGCACGGCGAAGGCGATGGTGCTGGAAAGCACGGCCTCTTTCGGCGCGCGCACCACCAGTACCACCAGCACGCCCAGCGAGAGCAGCATCTTCAGCGACATGCCACCCATGAAGCGGCGCACGAAGCCTTTGGGATCCGTGGCCATGCTATGCTCTTGCCAGAGGTGCAGCGCGGTGGTGATGGCCGCGAACCAGATTAGCATGATGCCATGCGCAGGTTCCAAGGGTTGCCGGAGGCCATAGAAGGCAATCCACAGCAACAGGCCCATGCCCGCCGTGAAGAGCAGAATGGGAACGAGGAACGACCAGCGTACGGGTGCCATGCTGCGCTACCCTGGCGGGAATCAGGATTCTGGAACGGTCAACGACCGCCCTGCGCGGCTTGCTCGGGGCGGGGAGCGCTCTGCAAGCGCGCAGGGTCCATCTCCTTCACCACGCCACCGGCCATGCTGCAATTGCCGGTGAACACGGCGCCCGGCTCGATCGCGAGCTTCTTGGTGTTGATGTCGCCTTGCAGCTTGGCCGTGGCCTTCAGGCTCAGCAGGTCCTGGCAGTTGATCTTGCCGATCAATGAGCCTTCGATGTCGCTGCTCTGGCAGATCACCTCGCCCTCGATCACGCCGCTCTGCCCGATGATCACGCGGCCGCGCGCGTTCACGGTGCCCTTCACCTTGCCGTCGATGCGGATGTTGCTGTCGCTGTTCACCTCCCCAACAATGGAGGTGCCCTCCATGATGCTGTTGATCTTGCCGCTGTTCACGGGTTCGCTGGGCTTGTTCATGGTTGCTGGGGCGGGTTTATCGCTGCCGAACATGGCGCTTGGGCTTAAGGTTAAGCGGACGGACGGTGCGAATATAGCCGCGCCCTCCGCATATCCTACTGACCGTCAAGGTAGTTCTGAAGGAAGAAGGCTTGATAACCCTCGACGTCCCCGGCCTTGTAAAAGACGGTGTAGTTCGCCTGCGTGATGGCGAACGATGGATAGCCTTGATCGGCGAGGCCCTGGAGCATGTCCTCGTTGCCGACGAAGAGCGCATGGTACTGCAGCGCCTTCTCTTTGCTGGGCAGCGGGCTCACCAGCACAAGTTGCTTATCGGTGCCGAGCATGCTGCTGGTGACCTGCAGCGGCGTGTGGCCGAAGTAGGCGCCATTGAAGTCGGAGACTGCGGCCGTGGAGAGGGCCATGTCCGTGCCTGCGTTGGGCAGCACGAGCACGTAAGTGTGTGGGCCATCGTCCTTGGTGTAAGGCGAAGCGGCCGGCTTGGGCTTTGGCGCGCCGCCGGTCGGGGCGCCGTCCAAAGTGGCCAGCAGTTCCTCGGCGCGCACGGCTTCTTCGGTGCCGGGGAAATCGGTCTTCACGCCCAGGAGCGCTGTGCGGAAATCGGGCACGTTGCGCGTGCTGCCGATGGCCATGGCGCGCAGGAAATGGTACTTCGGCCGGAAGTGGTTGTCCGGCTCCTCCAGGATCACCTTGTCGCACGCGGTGATGGTGGGGTAGTAGGATCGGTCTCTGTAGAGGCGGTACACCTCCCGGTAGGCCGATTCCTCGGCGGCGCGTCGTTCGGCATCGGCCTGCATCAGGTTGGGGTCGCGCACCAGGCGGGCGAACTGCGAATCGGGCCAGCGCTCCAGGATGATATCCGCGTAGGTCTTCGACCCGACTCCTTCCAGCGAGAACCAGCCATCGCGCTCCTTCTGCAGGTAGATGCGGTAGAGCTGGTAGTGGCTCTCCGGCGTGAAGCGGCATTCCTCGAAGCGGTTGTTCAGCACCTCGAAGCTCTCGATAGCGTTGTCCACATCGCGCAGCTCCTCTTTGTAGATCATGCCGCTGCGGTAGAGCGCATCGCAGACCCGGGCATTCGACGCGGCCACCTCGGCTTCGTCCTTCGGGATGTCGCGCAGGTAGAAGTCGGGGTCCTTCCACTCAGCGTCCTTGCCATCCTTGCCGTCCCTGCCGCCCTCCTCCTCTTCCTCTTCCTCGCCTTGCGCCAGCGCGCCGCCGCTGCGATCGGCCCGACGCCATTGGTCCTCCAGCTTGCGGTTGCCCCATTTCTTCCTGAAGTTGGCCAAGCCGCGGCCGATCTGCTGCGGATCGTAGAAGTACCAACTGCCACGGCCGCTCGCTGCGGGCGCCGTAGGGCCTTGCGCCACCGGCGTGGGAGCCTCCCGGGCTTCCTCCTCTTTGCGCCTGGCCTCTTCCTCGGCATCCTCGCGCTGGCGGATGATGCCGCGGACCTTCTTCAGCACCTCGTCCGGGTCCATGCCCATGAGTTTCTGCAGGCTGTCCTCCCGATCAATGATGGCCAGTTGCTCCACGAGCTCGCCCAGCACGCGCGCACGCGTCTCCACTTCATCGAAGCGGGCATGCTCGGGGTCGAGCAGCACCTTGGTGCTGTCGTAGTACTGCTGCGCGGGCTCGTACTTGCGGTCGTCGAAATGGATGTCGGCGAGCTTCAGGAAGCTCTTCGCCTTCTGCTTCGTGTCGGTGGTGCTGGCCTTCACGCTCTTGCGCAACTGGGCCAGGGCATCGTCCTTCTTGCGCTCCTTCAGGTCCAGTTCGGCCAGCGCGTAATGGATCATGTCGAAGTGGTCGATGTGCTTGTCGTCGCGCAGCATGCCGTTGAGCTTCTTGCGCATCGACTTGGCGTCGCCCTTGTTGAAGGCGAGGGCCTGGAAGATCTGGGCATGGAAGGCCATCTCGTAGGGAGGCCCCATCTTCACCACGGCGGCGAACTGGTCTATGGCCTTCTGTTCCTGGCCCTTGAGCGCGTAGAGTTGCGCCAGGGTGAAGGCCCAGCGCACCCGTTGGCGCTTGGCGCGCGCGGCGGGCACGGCGCGTTGCAGGTGCAGGATGGCGTCGTCCACTTTCCCGCGCTTCAACTCCAGTTCGGCATGCACGGCGGCCAGCAGCCCTTCATCGAGATGCTTGGGCCGCTTCTTCGCGTTGGCCACCTGGTCCAACGCGCTCTGGGCCTTGCCGTACTGCTCCAGTTGGATCGCCGTGCGTGCCAGCCAGATCTGCGCATCGTATTCGCGGTTGAAGCCCTTGTACTGCCGCGTGATGTGCGCGAAGCCGCGCTCGGCCTCCGAGCGGTTGCGCTTGTAGTACTGGCTGCGGGCGATCACGAACCACGCATCGTCGATCCACGTGTTCTTCTCCTTGCCTTTGATGTCCATGCTGTGCCGCTCGATCACCAGCGAGCACTTGTCGATGCACTTCTCCAGGTCGGGCGTGGCGTTCTTCGCCTGCTGCTCGCTGCCATCCACGAAGAGCGGCAGCACCTGGTCGAAGTCGTCCACATGGGCATCCTCGATGCCGGCCACCACCTCCTTGAGCTTCTCGTTGGCGTTGAACCAGCCGTTGTCGCGCGCCGTGAGCCGGTGGTAGGTGCGGTTCACGAAGCTGTCCTTGTCCTGCTTGCACCCGGCCATGGCGAGGGCGGCGATGAGCATCAGGGCGCCGATGAGGCGTGCTTGGCGGGTGCGCATTCGGCGTGGATAACTGCGGGCGGCCGAAGTTATTTCATGGCCCCCGACCGGGCGCGCGCGAACTTCGCCGACCGCCCGCGCCCCGGCCCAGGGCGGAAGATCGCATGAGCGCCCCTGGAGCAGCCCAGAAGCAGCCACGGAAACGGGGGCTGCTGGCCCGCCTGCGCAGCCGGTACCGGCTCGTGCTCATCGACGACCGCACCTTCGAGGAACGCTTCAGCGCCCGGCTCAACCGGCTCTCCGTCCTGGTGTTCGCGGTGCTGGGCGCGCTCGCGTTCGGCGCGCTAATCACAGCCCTCATCGTATTCACCCCCTTGAAGCGGTTCATCCCGGGGTACAGCGATGAGCAGACGCGCATCAACGCTTACCGGGGCACGCTCAAGGCCGATTCGCTGCAGGCCGCGATGGCCGAGCAGCGCGCCTACGTCGAGAACCTGCGGGCCGTGCTCACCGGGGAGCTTCCCTTGGACAGCGCGTCGTTGAAGCGGCCTGCCGCCCCGGCACCAGGCAGCGTGGAACTGGCCCCCGGAGTTCAGGACAGCGCGTTGCGCGCACGGGTGGACCGTGAGGAGCGGTACAGCCTGGTGGAAGGGGGCGGCGTGGGCGAGCGCCGCGAGCTGGCCAGCGTGCTGTTCGTTCCTCCGGTGCAGGGCATCGTCACCAGCGCCTTCGACCGCGCCAAGGGCCACTACGGCATCGATATCGTCACCGCGCCCGATGCCGCTGTGAAGAGCTGCCTCTCCGGCACGGTGGCGTTGGCCAGCTGGACCACCGACGCCGGCCATGTGCTCGCCGTGCAGCACGGCAACGGGCTGGTGAGCCTCTACAAGCATAACCGCGTGCTGCTCAAGAAGGCCGGCGACCGCGTGAACAGCGGCGAAGCGTTGGCCATCGTGGGCGACACCGGCGAGAACAGCACGGGGCCGCATTTGCATTTCGAGCTCTGGCACAACGGATCACCGGTAGATCCGGCGGCGTACATGGTGTTCCAGTAGGAAGCAGAACGGTTGAGGGCTGATCGTTGCAGGCGGCTCAACCCCCAACAGCCTCGATCCCCCGACCCTCCACCTCCAACCGCAGCGTGTCCCTCAAAAGCACCATCGCCAAACCCTATGCGCGCTTCGTCACCCATGCGGTGATGCGCCGCGCTTTGGATGCCGTGAACACGCAGCAGCAGGTGTTGCGCGAATTGTTGGCGAAGGGCGCATCTGCCGCTTTCGGGCGCGAGCACCGGCTGCGCGACGTTGGCGATCAGGCGGGACTGACACAGGCTGTTCCGCTGCGGGACTACGAAGCCTTCAGGCCCTATATCGATCGCATCATCGCTGGTGAGGACGACGTGCTCTGGCCCGGCCAGCCGCTCTACCTGTGCAAGACCAGCGGCACCACCAGCGGCGCGAAGTACATCCCCATCACGCGCGATTC
>CAZFBP010000059.1:0-4263 GCA_964517255.1 uncultured Chryseobacterium sp. | reverse complement strand
GCGATCGTGAACGAGACGATGACCGCCGACATGCGCCTGATCAGCGGCATACCCGCATGGGTGCAGATGTACTTCGAGCGCTTGCTGGCGCGCACCGGGAAGAAGAATGTGCGCGAGGTGTTCAAGAATTTCTCGCTCTTCGTGTATGGCGGCGTCAACTACGCGCCGTACCGCGCACGCATGGAATCGCTCATTGGCGGCAGCGTGCCAAGCGTTGAGCTCTTCCCCGCCAGCGAAGGCTTCATCGCCTACCAGGACAAGAGCAATGAGGAGGGGTTGCTGCTCGTGCTCGACAACGGCATCTACTACGAATTCATCCCGCTGGGCGCGCCGGACTCCGGTCCGGCGAGAACTCGCAAGCGCCTCTCCATCGCAGAGGTCGAGCTAGGCGTGAATTACGCGCTCGTGCTGCACACCAATGCCGGCCTCTGGGGCTACGAGATCGGCGATACCGTGCGCTTCGTCTCGCTGTCGCCTCCGCGCATCGTGGTCACGGGCCGAACGAAGCAGTTCACCAGCGCCTTCGGCGAGCATGTGATCGCTGAGGAAGTGGAAGGCGCGCTGAAGGATGCGATGGCGCAAGTGCCGTGCGAGGTGGCCGAGTTCACTGTGGCGCCGCAGCTATCGCCTGCCGAAGGGTTGCCGCATCACGAGTGGTTCATGGAGTTCGCCGCGCCGCCTGCGGATCCGTCGGCGCTCTCGAATGCGATCGACTCGGCTTTGCAGAAACGCAACCCCTACTACCGCGACCTCATCACCGGCAAAGTGCTTCGCCCGCTGGTGATCCGCACCTTGCCGCGCGGCGCGTTCGCAGCCTGGATGAAGGCGCGCGGCATGAATGACGCGCAGAGCAAGGTGCCGCGCCTGGCGAACGATAGGAGGTACGTGGAGGGGTTGGGTTGAATCAAGCCACCTTCACCCGCAAACCATTGCTGCTGACTTCCACCGGGTAGCTCTTCAGGCCCGTCTTGCTCGGCCCTTTCACCAGGCCGCCTTCCATGTCGAAAGCGCTGCCGTGCCAGCCGCACACGAGTTTCCCATCCTTCTCCTTCAGCGGGCCGTTCTTGTGCGGGCAGCGCAGCTCCAGCGCGGTATAGCTGCCATCGGCGCGCCTCACGATCATGAGCTTGTTGTCGAGGCCCTGGCCCTTCACGATCGCGGAGCCACGGCTGTCGAGTGAATCGAGCGGCACATCCAGATGGCCATCGCTCACGGCGAGGGCCTTGGTTGATGAACAGCTCTCCAATGACAAGGCTGCGGGTGCGAGCGCCATGGCCGCGCAGGCCCGGCAGGCGTTCAAGAGGAAGTCGCGACGATCCATGCGGATGTTGTTTGATCCGCCAATGTATGCTCAGGGCGCGACCGGTCGCATGCCATCAACGCCAGCGAGCTTGCGCGTCACGATGGCTTGGGTGGCCTGCACCATGCTCGCGGCTAGTTGCACGAGTGAATCGCGAAGCGCAGGCTGCTCCGTGCTGAGGTCGCGCGTGCCGCGAGCACGATGATCATAGAGCCGCACCACATCACGGTCGCGTATCAGGTAGCCGCGGTCGTTGATGGCGCAGATGCGATGATCGGCGCAGAAGCAAGCCGCGGCATGTCCGCCAGCGACCAGGTCCTTGCCCAGGGTGTTGTTCACGTGCGGCACGTGAAGCAGCGAGAGGATGGTCTCCGGCAGATCCACCTGCGTTCCGTAACCATTGAGCTTGCCCGGGTCGATGAAGGCAGGCGCATGGATCACCATGGGCGTGTGGTGGTAGGCGATGGGTACCTCGTGCAAGGGGTCGAAGGCCTGTCCGTGGTCACCAACAATCACGAACACGGTGCTATCGAACCACGTGCGCGTGCGAGCCTCGGCCATGAACTCGGCCATTGCGCGGTCGGCGTACTCGTACACGGCCTCGTCATCATCGGCACTCGTGGGCGCGAAGCCCGCGATGTCGTCAGGCGCCTTGCTCCACTTGTGGCTGCTCACTGTGAGCAGCGTGAGGAAGAGCGGCGCATCGCTGTTGAGGTGGTGCTGATCGGCCTTGCGCAAGGCCATGCGGTAAAGCGCGTGATCGGTGACGCCCCAGCTGTTGCGCGCGTCGGTCTCGGGGAAGTCGCTTTCGGACACCAACTCCGCGAAGCCGTTCGCCGGCAGGAATCCGTTCAGGTTATCGAAGCGCGGATCGCCTGGGCCGATGAAGCAGGTGCGATAGCCGTTGGCGCGCAAAGCACCGGGCAGGCCATGGAAGCGCTGCGCGGTCATGCTCGGATGCATCATGGGATGCTGCGCTCCAATGGGCGGGAATCCGTAGAGGCTGCTGAAGATGCCGTTGGCGGTGTGCATGCCGCTGGAGAAGAAGCGGTCCATGGTCAATGAGGAGTCCATCAGCTGCTCCAATGCCGGCATCAGTTGCTTCGGATGGCCGTAACGGTTCAGCCGTTGCGCGCTCAGGCTCTCGACGAGCACCAGCACCACGTTCAGTTTGCGCGATGGCGCATCATAACGCGACATCCGTGCGATGGGAGAAGCGAAGCCGGACTCCTCGATGCCCAGTTCTGCGCGCGCCTCAGCGATAGCTTGCTCATCATCCATCAGCTGCACGTGATCTTGGCCCAAGCTCTCCATGAAGCTGAAGGCGGCATTGGTGCCCAACTGGTTCAAGAAGGGCGTATCGCTGAAGAAGGCATCCTGCGCGATCAGCGGGTGCTGGTCTGGATCGGCGCTGCCGCGCATGCCCAACAGGAGCAGCGCGAGCGGAACAGGAAGCAGCAGCCAGCGCCAAGCAGCAGGGCCTTCGTTGTGCTGTGCAGGAGCGCGGAACAAGCGATGCGCGGCACGGGCCACCAGCCACGCGGCCAGCGCGAAGAGCAGCAAGGTGCCGAGGTAGGCCGGCGTGGTCACGAGTTCCTTCAGCGCTTGCAAGGGATCGTGCAGCGTGACCAATGCGGCATCGGTGATGCGCATGTTGGTATAGTCGAAGTAAGGGATGTCGGCGCACGCGAGGAAGAGCCAGAGCGTGAATGGGACGGTGAAGCACCAGCGCGCCGCGGCCCAAGCCCGTCGCCGTATTCCGCCCAAGGCATGCGCGGTGCCGAGTATGAAGGTGGGCACGACCAGCAGCCACGAGGTGACGTACAGGTCGAAGATCAAGCCCCGGTCGAAGAGCGCGGTGAGCACATCCGCGCGGGTGGCATCGTGCCATTGCTCGCGGTGCATGAGCAGCAGCACGATACGGAAGGCCTGGCCGGCGAGCAGCCCCAGGAGCAGTAGTTTCAGCAAGAGGGCGATGTGGCGCGGCATCGGCGGCGAAGGTCATGATTGATTGACGGTGCGATGATGCACGCTTCACACGATTGCGGGTGCCAGCGGAGCATTGCTGACTTTTGCGGCATGGCCACGATCGGCAACGACCTGAGCACCGCTGCGCACCTGCTGCGCGAAGGCCGCATCGTCGCCATCCCTACCGAAACGGTCTATGGCCTTGCGGCGAACGCCTTCGATGAAGTTGCCGTGCTGAAGGTCTTCGAGGCCAAGCAGCGCCCCAGCTTCGACCCGCTGATCGTGCATATAGGCCAGCAAGCCGACGTGCATCGCGTGGCGCGCGAACTGCCGCCCGGCGCGCAAGCGCTCATCGACGCCTTCTGGCCGGGGCCGCTCACCCTGGTGCTGCCCAAGCGCGCCGAAGTACCGGACATCGTCACCAGTGGCCTAGACACCGTGGGCGTGCGCATGCCCGCGCATCCGCTCACGCTGCAGCTGCTGCGCGCGCTCGACTTCCCGCTGGCCGCGCCCAGCGCGAATCCCTTCGGCTACGTGAGCCCCACTACCGCGCAGCACGTGGCCGATCAGCTCGGCGACCGCGTCCCCTTCATCCTTGATGGCGGGCCGTGCGAAGTCGGCGTGGAATCCACCATCATCGGCTGGGAGGGTGATCGCTGGGTGCTGTACCGGCCCGGCGGCATCGCGCTCGAAGCCATCGAAGCGGTGATCGGTTCCGTGGCGAACGCCGTGAAGCAGGTGCTGCCCGCAGCCCCCGGCATGCTCGAGAGCCATTACGCGCCGCGCACGCCTGTGCATGTGGGCGATATCGAAGAGCTGATCCCGCGCTTCGCCGGGAAGCGCATCGGCATCATCAGCTTCCGCGAAGCGCATGCGGCGCAATGGTGCATGGTGCTCAGCGAGCGCGGCGATCTCAGCGAGGCCGCCCGAACCCTCTTCGCCGCGTTGCGCGAACTGGACAGAAGCGATTGCGATGTGATCCTCACAGAGCGGTT
>CAZFBP010000058.1:0-13657 GCA_964517255.1 uncultured Chryseobacterium sp. | reverse complement strand
CATATCCGCCGAATGGCGGACGTTGGTTCGAGTCCGCAATGGCTGAAATTTGACATACTGCGGGGTGGAGCAGATGGTAGCTCGTCGGGCTCATAACCCGAAGGCCGTAGGTTCGAGTCCTACCCCCGCTACTGAAGGACCCCGGCGATTCGCTGGGGTTCTTTGTTTTTCGATGGCGCACTGGGTCTATTGCCTCTATTCTGCTGCTCACGACAGGCTCTATGTTGGGGAGAGCTCGGACCCTGTTGATCGATTTCGTTCGCATAACGAGCTGGCGACCAAGGGATGGACCGTTGCGTACCGGCCGTGGGTGGTACTGTTTCTGGAGGAATGTGAGAACCGCATCGCCGCTCTTCGAAGGGAGAAGCAATTGAAGACAGGTGCTGGAAGACGGTTCCTGAGATCGCTCATCCCGCAGGTCCTCGCTTCACTCGCCACCGATTCGGATGTATGGTCGGCATGCATTCGGACCACTTCGTTCCAGACGCAATGAGCCACAAGGCCGGATACGTCAACATCATCGGTGAGCCCAACGTGGGCAAGAGCACCTTGCTCAACGCCTTGCTGGGCGAGCAATTGGTCATCGCCAATCCCAAGGCGCAGACCACGC
Source organism: uncultured Chryseobacterium sp. (assembly GCA_964517255.1). Taxonomy (GTDB): domain Bacteria; phylum Bacteroidota; class Bacteroidia; order Flavobacteriales_F; family PHOS-HE28; genus PHOS-HE28. The sequence continues at coordinate 13,047 of CAZFBP010000058.1, read as the reverse complement.
GCCACCGCATCCTGGGCATCCTCAATGGCGCCGATTACCAGATGGTGCTGAGCGATACGCCCGGCATCCTCGATCCGCAATACAAGATGCACGAGCGCATGATGAGCGCCGTGGACGAGGCCATCATCGACGCCGACATCCTTGTCGTGCTGGTTGAAATGGGCCAGAAGCCCGAGAAGGCCGAGAACGTGCTGAAGCGCGCGTTGCGCTTCAAAGGGCAGAAGGTGCTCCTTGTGAACAAGGTGGATGCGGCCCAGGAGGATGATGTGCTACCCGCGCTCGAAGCCTGGCAAGCCGCGTTGCCCGAGGCCAAGGTGGTGCCCCTGAGCGCGCTGCACGGCCTCAATGTGCCCGAGCTGAAGACCTACCTCATCAAACATCTGCCCGAGCACCCGCCCTACTTCCCCAAGGACGAACTGAGCGACCGCAACATGCGCTTCTTCGTGAGCGAGATGATCCGCGAGAAGATGCTCACCTACTACAAGCAGGAGATCCCCTACAGCGCGCAAGTGGTGGTGAACAGCTACGAGGAAGGGGAAGCGCTGGTGAGGATCCAGGCCGATGTGATCGTGATGCGCGAGAGCCAGAAGGGCATCGTGATCGGCGAGGGAGGCAAGGCGCTGCGCAGACTGGGAACCGAGGCGCGTCTGGCCATCGAGCGCTTCATCGGCACCAAGGTCTTCCTGGACCTGAAGGTGAAGGTGGATCCTGATTGGCGCGAGGATGAAGCGAAACTGAAGCGATACGGATACTGAACAAACGCCTCCGCCAAGGCTACGGCGGTTTGAAATGGGAAACATCGTCGCCATCGTAGGCCGCCCCAACGTGGGCAAGAGCACGCTCTTCAACCGCTTGATCGAGCGGCGCGAGGCCATCACCGACCCCACGGCCGGCACCACGCGCGACCGCCATTACGGCAAGAGCGAATGGAACGGCATCGTCTATAGCGTGATCGACACCGGCGGCTACATCAGCGGCACCGACGATGTCTTCGAGGCCGAGATCCGCAAGCAGGTCAAGCTCGCCATCGAGGAAGCGGACACCATTCTGTTCATGGTGGATGCGAATGGCGGCATCACCGGCGCCGATGAGGTCATCGCAGAGATGCTGCGCAAGAGCAAGAAGCCCGTGCTGCTCGCCGCGAACAAGGTGGACACCCACGACCGGCAATACCTCACCGCCGAATTCTACGCGCTCGGCCTGGGCGAGGTGCATGCCATCGCCGCAGCCAGCGGCGCGGGCACCGGCGACCTGCTCGATGAACTGATCAAGACCTTCGCGAAGCCCAGTGAGGACCCTGAGCCCGATGTGCCCAAGCTCGCCATCGTGGGCCGCCCCAACGTGGGCAAGAGCTCCTTGGTGAACGCCCTCATGGGCAAGGAGCAGAGCATCGTCACGCCCGTGGCCGGCACCACGCGCGATCCCATCAACACGCGGTGGAACGTCTTCGGCCACGACCTGATCATGCTCGATACCGCCGGCATCCGCAAAAAGACCAAGGTCGATGAGGACATCGAGTTCTACAGCGTGATGCGCTCCATCCGCGCCATCGAGGAGAGCGATGTGTGCATCCTCATGCTCGACGCGCGCGAGGCCATGCAGCAGCAGGACCTGCACATCCTCTCCATCATCCAGAAGAACGGCAAGGGCCTGGTGGTGGTGGTGAACAAGTGGGACCTGGTGGAGAAGGAGACGAACACCATGAAGGCCTTCGAGGCCGAGGTGAAGCAGCGCATGGAGCCCTTCACCGATGTGCCCGTGGTCTTCACCAGCGTGCTGGAGAAGCAGCGCCTGCTGAAAGTGATGGAGCTGGCCATGCAGGTGTACGAGGACCGCAAGCGCCGCATCCCAACGCGCAAGCTCAACGATGTGATGCTGCCCGTGATCGAGCGTCAGCCGCCGCCCATGTACAAGGCGAAGGAGGTGAGCATCAAATTCGTGCAGCAGCTGCCCACGCACGTGCCCACCTTCGCCTTCTACTGCAACCTGCCGCAGTACATCAAGCCCAGCTACGAGCGCTTCCTCGAGAACCGCTTGCGTGAGCATTGGCGATTCACGGGGGTGCCGATCCGGTTGTTCTTCAGGAAGAAGTAGCCCCCGATCATCAAGCTTCGGTGGGCCAACACCCATCGCTGTGCGTTCCCGTGCCGCTTTCCTGATCGCGGCGCTAGCTGGTTCCGCAGCCCTGATTGCGCAAACGGCTCCATTCGTTCGGAGCGATGCGCCGGCATGGGATCCTTCCTGGGAAGAAGGCCGCACCATCGACTCGGAGATCCTCGCCGACGAGCTCTCCATCCGCATCCGGAACGTGAAGCCCGAGTACCTCGCCTTCATCAACGAGCGGCGCCGCGTGGTGCGCTTCGCGTCGCGAGAGGACATCAAGCGCTACGGCCCCGTGGTGTTTCCGGAGCGCCTCGATCCGCCCTACGACCGCCTCGGCGTGCCGTTCGAGCAGCGCGAGGCAAGGCCCTATCCGCTGCGCTTCAATTTGCGCGTGGATCACTTCGCCGCGCGGCATTCCCCGGCGGCCGCATCGACAGCACGGTGCATCCCAACTACGGGCACATGCCTGCACGCATCCCTGGCGTGCGTGCGACGCGAGCTGGTGAGCCTGAGTTGAGCGCCGATTCGCCTTTCCGCTACCGCGAGCTCGAGCAATTGCAATTGGATCGGCTCCGCGAACCGGAGGCCGATGGGATCCTCGCCTTCGATCTCCGGCCGTTCATCGCGCATGCCGTGCTCGACGGCTTCAGCAGTGAAGGCCGGCAACTGCCCTACCACTGGGACTTCGAGCAGACCGATCGCTTCATCCTCGAGATCGCCTTCGCGCAACCGGTTGAGGTGATGGACTTGGCGCAACTGCAAGGCGTGTGGGAGTCGCCGGGCGCGCGCTACACCTTGCGCGCCACGCGCATCGATGCCAGGCACGTACGTATCGAGAGCTTCCTGCAAGCGTCCGATGAAACGGAGCACCCCGAGGACGCCTTGGCTTTGGAGACGCTGCTCGGCGAAGTGCTCGCACCGTCGCGTGTGCTGCGGGTGCGGTTGAACAAGGCCCCGGAGCAGTAGGAAGCCGGATGTTGCGGCTGCGCGGGCTCCGCTACTTTGCGCGCCATGTCCTTCTGTGGAGCCGCGAACCAATTGCTTCGGTTGAGCAGCTTGGCGGCTTGCCTCGCAACATTCATGGTTCCGTTGAATGCCTTGAGTCAGCAGGTCATGGTGGTCGATGCCACCACGCTGGCCCCGCTCGAAGCGGCGACCCTGCATCATGCCAGCACGGGCGCATCGGCCATCACGGATGCGCGCGGTCGCGCTGATATCAGCGCTTTCACTGGCGCCGATTCCATCCGGTTCCGCATGATCGGATATGAGTCACGTGTGCTCAGCTACCAGCAAGTGCTCGCCATGGGCGATCGGGTCGGCATGTCAGCGCTGCCCATCAGGCTCGATGCCTTCGTGGTGAGCACCAACCGCTGGGAACAGGAGCGCGCGCGCGTGCCCGACCAGATCACGGTGATCACCCCGCGGGAAGTCGCCAATAACAACCCCGGAACGGCAGCCGATCTGTTGCAGCAGAGCGGCGAGGTCTTCGTGCAGAAGAGCCAGCTGGGCGGCGGCAGCCCCATGCTGCGTGGCTTCGGGGCCAACCGCGTGCTCATCGTGGTTGACGGCGTCCGCATGAACAACGCCATCTATCGCGCAGGCAACTTGCAGAACGTGATCAGCGTGGATGCCAATGCGATCGACCGCGCGGAGGTGATCCACGGGCCCGGCGCCGTGACCTATGGAAGCGATGCCATCGGCGGTGTGATGGACTTCCACCTGCTTCGTCCGCGATTCAGCCCGGATAGCAGCTTGCTCTTGCGCGGCGGCGCCATGGCCCGCTATGGCTCGTCGGCCAATGAGATGGGCGGGAGTATTCACTTCGGCCTTGGGAGTCGCGAGCTGGCATTCGTCGGCAGCGCGTCCTTCACGCGCTTCGGCGACCTGCGCATGGGCAGCAACGGCCCCAAGGATTATCAGCGGCCGTGGTATGTGGCACGAATCAATGATGTGGATTCCATGGTGGTGAATGACGACCCGGACCTGCAAGTGGGCAGCGGCTACGACAACATCAGCCTCTTTGGCAAGCTGGCCTTCAAGCCTGTGGAATCCTTGGAATTGGGAGGGAACGTGTATCACAGCACCACGAGCGATGTGCCGCGTTACGATCGATTGATCGAGCTGGGGCCAAATGGGCTTCCACGCAGTGCGGAGTGGTATTACGGCCCGCAGGAATGGACGATGGGCAGCTTCACCGCGAAGCACGCGGCGAAACGCGGACCCTGGAGCACCGCGCGGCTCTCCATCGCCTACCAGGACTACACTGAGAGCCGCAACGACCGCAGCTTCCGCAACGCGAGCAAGCGAACGCAGACCGAAAGCGTGAGCGGCATCTACATGAACCTGGATCTGGAGAAGGACCTGAGCGCGCGTACGCAGGTGCTTTACGGTGCGGAGCACGTCACGAATGCTGTCGGGTCGAAGGGGATCCGCGTGAACCGGACCAGCGGCGCGGAGACGATCATCAATTCACGTTATCCGGATGGTTCCAAGTGGAGCGCGGGATCGGCCTACCTAGGGGCCATGCACGATGCCAACGACCGCTTGACGCTCTCCGCTGGTGCGCGATACAACTGGTCGGCGTTGCAATGCTCCTTCGACACCTCGCTCTTCGCGTACCCGGCCACAAGCGCGAGCTTGAGCAATAGCGCGGTCACGGGCAATCTGGGCGCGTCCTACCGCCCGGGCAAGGACTGGAAGTTTTCTATCGATCTGAGCTCAGGCTTCCGCGCACCGAACATCGACGACATCGGCAAATTGTTCGATAGCGAGCCTGGCGCGGTGATCGTGCCCAATCCCGACCTGGAAGCCGAGTACGCCTATTCGGCCGACATCGGCATCGAGAAGGCCTTCGGCGAAAAGGTGCGCGTACAGAGCCATGCCTATCAGGTGCTGCTCGACAACGCGATGGTGCGAAGGCCGTTCACGCTGAATGGCTCGGATAGCATCGCGTACGAAGGTGAGCCCAGCCGTGTGGACGCGATCCAGAACGCGGCGCAGGCCCGTGTGATCGGATTCTCGCTCGGGATCGATGCCCGCATCGCGAAGAACCTGACGCTCGATGCGCGTTACAACTGGCAGGATGGCGTGGAGCAGGACGATGCGAGCACGACCGATGTGCCCCTGCGTCACGCACCGCCACCGTTCGGGCAAGCGGGCATCACTTGGGAGCGAAAGAAAGTGCGCGCGCAGGCATTCGTGCAGTTCAGCAGCGGCTTCACCTTCGATGAGCTTCCGCCGAGCGAGCAGGCCAAGCTGCCGATCTACGCGCTTGATGCGCAAGGACGTCCGCATTCGCCGTCTTGGCACACCCTGAATGTGCGCGCATCGTATCAGGTGAGCAGGGTGGTGCAGGCATCCGGAGGCGTCGAGAACATCACGGACCAGCGCTATAGGCCCTATTCATCGGGCATCTCGGCGCCGGGAAGGAACTTCATGATCGCGCTGCGGGCAAGGTTCTGAGCGAAGATCCGCGATGAAGCGGGCTTCACATGCGCGCGAGACCTTGCTCGAGATCGGTGATGAGCGATTGCGGGTCTTCCAAGCCGATGTACAATCGCACCATCGTGAAGGGAAGATCGGTGTAGTAGCCGCTGGGCCCTTGCAATGCGCACACCGGCCATTGCAGGCTCTCATAGCCGCCCCAGCTCACCGCGATGAGGAAGCGCTTGAGGCTGTCGCAGAAGCGCTCGACCGCGGCCGCATCCGGTGCATCCAGTTCGATGCTCATCAATCCCGCCACGCGGTTCATCTGCTTTCGTGCGAGCGCATGCTGCGGGTGCGATTCAAGCCCAGGCCAATGCACGCGCTTCACTCTGGGGTGCGACTCAAGGAAGCGCGCCACCTTCTGGGCGTTGTCGGCGCTGCGTTCCATGCGCAGGGGCAGGGTTCGCAGGCCGCGCACCAATAACCACGCGTCATGCGGCGAAGGACAGGCGCCGAGCGTCATGAATTCCTTGCTCATCACGCGGCGAATGCGCTCGTGGCTGCCCGCGAGCACGCCGGCAACGACATCGCTGTGGCCGTTGAGGTATTTCGTGGCGCTGTGCGCTACCATGTCACAACCCAGGTCGATGGGGGTCTGGAAGAGCGGGCTGTTGAAGCTGTTGTCGCAGAGCGTGACGATGCCGTGCTCCTTCGCGATGGCGCACACGGCGGCGATGTCCTGCAACTCGAAGGTGAGCGAATTGGGGCTCTCCAGGATGTAGAAGGACGTGTTCGGCCTTATCGCGCGGCGGTAGTTCTCCGCGTCGGTGCCATCGACGAACGTGTGCTCCACGCCGAAGCGCACGAGCAGTTCGGCCAGCAGCTTCTTCGTCCAGCTGTAGGGCTTCTGTACGCACACGATGTGATCGCCCGCCTTGGTGAAGGCGATCACCGCCGCCGCGATGGCCGCGCTGCCGCTGCTGAGGACCAACGCATCCTCGGCATGCTCCAGCGCCGCGATCTTCTTCCGCAGCATGGCCACCGTTGGATTGTAGCCGCGCGTGTACAGCGGTCGGTCGAACTCCTGTTGCACAACAGCGCGCATGGCGGCCACGGTGGGGTAGGTGAAGTTGCCGCTCTGCACAATGGGCGGCACCACGGCATCGTAGCCGCGCTCGCGGTCTTCGCCGAGGTGGGTGAGGATCTCGCTCAAGTCCATGGGGCGAATGTGCGGAATGATGAAGGGCGTCCGCCGCACGGCGGACGCCCTTCTGGAAATCCTCCGCGTGTGATCAGCGTTGGATGGCGAAGCGCGTCCACGCCTCGGTGGCGCCGCTGAGCCGCGCCACGTAGCTGCCAGCAGGCAGGAAGCCGAGGTCAACGCTGCGCGAATTGCTGCCGCTCGCGATGCTCAGGGAGAACACAACACGGCCCAGGGCATCGTGCACGTTCAGCTGCGCATTGCCCGCATGGACATCGCTCCAGTGCATGTTCACCATGCCTGTGCTGGGCGAGGGTGCGATGAGCAGGCCATTGCCCATGCCGCTGTCCGCCATGCCCGTGCTCAGTTCCACCGTGGTCACCGTGGTGTTGGTGAGGACCGGCGCATTGTAGTCGAAGTAGATATCGGCGCGGTTGGTGAGCTGGTCGCCCAGCACGAGGCTGTTCTTCGGTGCCATGCGGTAATGGATGCTGCCGTGGCTATTGGGCTCGTCGGTGGTGCTGTCCGGCAGCATGATCTCCGCGAAAGTCCAAATGGCGACTTCCTCGGTGATGGTAAGGGTGAAGGGGTGCGTAGCGCCGATCATCTCGAAGGTGCCCAGGTCCCAATCGGCGTCGAGGCTGTCCTTGATCACGATGTTCACGGCAGGCGCGGTGCCCGTGTTCTGGAAGTTGATGGTGTACTCCAGTAGCTTCTGGTCGGCCACGTCGTCAGGGGTGATGGAAGTCGCGCTCACGTGCTTGTCGTTGGGGTCGATCGCAGTGACGGTGGTGGCGTGCTGGTCGTCCTGATTATTCACCAGGTCGATGTCCGTTTCTGTGGAGGTGAGCAGCACATAGTTGAGCACAGGAAGTTGCGGCGTGGCGGTGGAAGCGGTGTTCACCGTGACATTGATGACTCCTGAGCTGAATGGAGCGAGCGTGGGCAGGACCCAGGTGATGCTCGGACCGCTCACGTTCGTGGGCGTAACATTGGCTGACACGAATGTGAGCAGCATGTCGAGCGTGAGCGTGATCGTGGCGTTCATCGGTTCACTGCCGAGATTCTGGTAGCCCACATGGAGCTGCGTGTTGTTGCCGATCCACGCGTTCTGGCCCCAGAGGTTCACCGCGGCGTCATAGATGCCCGGAACCGGTTGGAAGCCGAAGTCCATGCCCACCACTTGCGTACCTTGAATAGGAACGGAGTAGCTCTGCGATGCCGGTGTCACCGTATGGTACTGCGGCGGAGCAGCTGTGATGGTGTAGTCGCCCAAAGCGCTGCAGAAGGAGTAGGGGTCACCACCGGAATAGGCGTTCATGCCGCCCGGATTGATGGTGAGCATGGCGTCCACTTGCGGTTCACCTGCATCGCGCGATCCATTCGCGTTCAGGTCCCGATAGGTCACGCCGACTACGCTTCCGGCGCATTCACGCAACTCCCACCAGAACGCATCGCTGTCGAACATGTCCGTCCAGACGATGTAGTAGGTGGCCCCGGCGACGACGTTGAACTCCATGTATGACGCGAAGCCGTATCCCGGACAGGCGGCATTGCCAGCGTCATCATTGAAGCCGATGCAGGCAAGATTCGCGCAGCTGCCCATGTATGCTTTCAGGTAGGTGTCGTCGTCCATGTTGTTGTTGAGCGGATGACAGCTCGTGACGATCACCGTGCCGGTGAAGTTCGGCGTGTAGCTGTACCAGTCTCCATCCTGGCCGCCTCCGCAACCACTGCCGCCATCGCCCGATGCGGGGCCATTGGCCAGATGAAGTCCGTTGCCGACGATGAGTGCCGTTGTGCACGTGTCGCCCTGGGCCAGGCCACGGAACGGGATTGCTCCAATGATCAGGAGCATGACGAGCTTCAAGGTGCAGCGAAGGCTCATGGGATGGGTGGTTTGGTGAGCCAAGGTATGCGGATGCGCCATCGTTGCTACGGCCTTCGCTCGAAGAAGATGAAGCCGTTCCTGCGGGACACTTCTCGGAAGGTGCCGAGCGCTGTCACTTCCTCCTCATGGGTCAGCTTGCACGCCAGATACACAGGCCGGTCAATAGGTCCGCGCCAGAGCGTGGCCTCATCGGGCTGTGCCTCCTTCACCCTTCCATAGAATTCCGGCACATAGCTCTTGTAGCCCTTGGTGAGCAGCCAGCAGCGCTCATCGGCCTTGCTCTTGAAGAACTCAACGGCTGCTCGCTGCGAGTATCCCTCGATGTTCTTGATGAAGAAGAACAAGGTGGTCGTCACGAAGAGCGCGCCTCCTGCGAAGACGCTGAGCGCCGCCGCGCGAATCCGCTTGCGGGCATGCAGCACATGGCCGGCGATCAATCCGCCGAGCAGGACAACTCCGGCAAGAGCCTCCAAGCCTGTCCACTTCACTTCGGCATCGAGGTTGGCCAGCGCGAAGGGGTCCTGCGCGAAGAGCGGTTTGATCAACTCGATGTTCATGCCCACGAAGGGGACAGCGATCACGATGAGCGCGATCAGCGTTCCTATCCCGCCCAGCGCGAATCGGCTCCACCCGAAACCTTCGCGCTTCATCCAGATGCGTTCCAGCTGCAATGCGGCCAGGTAGGTCAGCGGGAAATAGCACAGGCTGCTGTAGTGCACGATCTTGGTCTTCACCACGCTGAAGAGGAGGAGCACCACCCAGAAGAGGATCAGCATCCAGCGGCGGTGGTCGTTCTCATGCGCATCGGTGGTGCGCGTAGGCTTCAGCAGTTCCTGCAATGCGAACAGCGATGCCGGGAAGCAGCCGATGAGCAGCACCATGAAATGGTAGCCGAGGAAGCCGCCGTGGCCTGCATCCTCGGTGGTGAGCATGGCCACTTGCCGCCAGAAGAAGGCGATCATGAAATCCGGTCCGTTGCGCACCAGGTCGATCAGCGCCCAAGCAGATACCGTGAGCAAGGCGGCGAGCGCGACGAGGCTGATCCTGCGAAGGCTCAGCACGAAGCGGAAGCGCTTCCAGGCCCAATAGGCGGTCAGCGCGAGCGCGGGCACTAGCACGCCGACGGGGCCTTTGGTGAGCACGGCCAGGCCGAAGAAGAAGCCCGCGAGCCATGCGTGCCTGTCGCGACGCGCGTTGATCGCGTTCGGATCGCGCTTGGGGTCGCGCTGCACGAGCGTGACGAGGGCGTGCAGGCCAAGGAAGATGAACAGATTGAACCACGGGTCGATGATGCCGCTGCGGAAATAGAGGTGCGGCAGGATGGAGCCGATGTACGCCAGCGCCCAGAGCATGCCGAACACCCTGCCGCGCAGTTGCTCGCCCATGCGGAAGAGCACGAGCAGCGTGACGATTCCGCAGATGGCATTTGGGAAGCGTGCTGCGAACTCGCCCACGCCGAAGGCCTTCATGCTGAGCGCCTGCATCCAGATGAAGAGGGGCGGTTTCTCGTGGAAGGCCTCGAAGTGCATCTGCGGGCGCAGCCAATCGCCGCTCACCACCATCTCGCGCGCGATCTCCGCGAAGTTGATCTCATCCCAGTCGAAGAGGTGCACGGCGCCCAGGCCGGGCATGAAGAGCAGCGCGGCGACCGCGATGATCAGCAACTGCAGGCGGCCTTGCGAGGGCATGGCGCCGAAGGTAGAGGCGGTGCGCTCAGGCGGATTTCCGCTCGCCGAGCAGCTTCCAGCCCATGATGCCGGTGCGCGCCAGGAAGTAGCGCCAGCTCACGTTGAGCACGCCGAAGCCGTACTTGGTGCTGCGGCTGAAGTTGATGCTGCTGGCCTCGTCGAAGTACTTGGTGGGGCAGGTGATCTCGGCGATGTCGAAGCCATGCCAGAAGATCTGGCCGATCATCTGGTTGTCGAACACGAAATCGTCGGAGCAGCGGTCGTACGGGCAGGCATCGATCACTTTGCGGTGGAAGGCGCGGTAGCCGGTGTGGTACTCGCTGAGCTTCTGCCCGCAGAGCATGTTCTGCGCGAAGGTGAGCAAGCGGTTGGCGATGTACTTGTACATGGGCATGCCGCCCTTCAGCGCGCCCTTGCCCAGGATGCGCGAGCCGAAGACCACCGGGTACAGGTCGTTGCCGATCAGCGCGATCATGCTCACGAGCAGCTTCGGGGTGTACTGGTAATCGGGGTGCAGCATCACCACGATGTCGGCTCCGAGCTCCTTGGCCGTGTCGTAGCAGGTCTTCTGGTTGCCGCCGTAGCCGCGGTTCACCTGGTGCTGGATCACGTGCTTGATGCCTAGGCCCCTGGCCACCTCCACGGTGTTGTCCGGGCTCTTATCGTCCACCAGCACCACCTCATCCACGATCTCGAAGGGGATCTCCTTGTAGGTCTGCTCCAGGGTCTTGGCCGCCTTGTAGGCAGGCAGCACGATCACCACTTTCTTTCCGAGGTACATGCGGCGAAGTTGAGGCGGCTCATACGCGGGGCCGTCCGGATCGGTTCCGCGTAATCCATGCGGCCACGTTGAAAAGGCCGCGGTCAGCGGCTTTGTTCACCGGAGCTCACCAGCCAGACGGCGGCCAGCACCAGGGCGATCATGCCCAGTTGAGCGAGGCCGAGCGATTCGTCGTCGAGCAGGCCCCATCCCATGGCCACCACGGGCATCAGGTAGGTGACCATGCTGGCGCGAATGGCGGTGGTGCGCTGCAGCAGCATGTTCCAGAGCACCAGCGCCAAAGCCGAGCTCATCACGGCCAGCACCGCCACATGGCCCAAGGCCCACCAGGCGTGCGGGTCGGTGCGCAGCTTCTCCGGCAAGCCGCTCTGCAGGGCGAGCGCCAAGGAGAGCGGCCCCACCCAGGTGAGCGCGCCCACCGTGGTGGCCATGGGCGGCACGCCGTGCAAGTGGCGCTTCACGATGTTGCCGCTGAAACCGTAGCCCAGGGTGCCCAGCACAGGCAGCAAGGCGAACCAGGACCAACCACCCAGCCCATCCGATTCGGCGAAGAGCACGAGTCCCAAGGCCCCCGCCAATCCGAGCCCGATCCCGAAGAAGTGCACCAGCCTCACCGGCGTGGCGAAGAAGACCAGGCCGGTGAGCAGGGTCATCAACGGCGTGAGGCTGTTCAGCATGCCGCTTAGCGCGCTGTCGATCCGGGTCTGAGCCGTGGCGAAGAGCAGTGCCGGAAGGCCATTGCCCAGCACGCCGCTGCCCAGCATGGGCTTCCAATGCCTGAGCAGGTCGCTGGTATGGCGAACCAGCAAGGGCGAAAGCACGAGCCAGGCGATGCCGAGCCGGGCTGTGGCCATTTGCCACGGAGTGAGCACCGGGACGCCCTCGTGGTACAGGCCACGCTTCATCAGGATGAAGCTGCTGCCCCAGATCAGCGCCAGCACGGCCAGCAGGAGCCAGGTGCCCCCAGCGCGTTCAGATTTCATAACAACGGGCGAAAGTACCGGACGGGTGCACGGCTACATTTGTAACCGATTGGTCGTGAGTTCGTCTCATGTTCGCATAACCGCCAGGACCATGCGCCTCAAGAACCAGATTCCCGCCATCCTCGCCGCCCTCTTCCTCTTCGCGTGCAGCGGCAACGACCCTGTCGAAGTCGCCGTGACCGATGTGCCCCGCACCGAGAATGTGGTGGGCATCACCAGCGGCGAGCCTATGACGATCGCCGACCTGAGCATCGAGGGCATGAGCTGCGAGCACATGTGCGGAGGCGCCATCAAGAAGGCCCTGGCCAAGCTCGGCGTGCAAGGCACCGAGATCAAGATGAGCGAGACGGAAGCCCCGAACCACGCCATCGTGACCTACGACAGCAGCAAGTTGAACGATGGCCAGCTGATCCAGGCGATCCAGGCGCTGCACGATGGCCAGTACAAAGTGGTGGCCGTGGACGTGACCAAGCAGGTGAAGAGCGATGCCGGCAGCGCCGAGGGCAGCAAGGCCAAAGCGGAGGAAGAGACCGTGAGCGTGATCGCGCCCAAGGACATCGTGCTGCCCAGCATCCTGGCGCTGATCGGCAGGCTGCTGCGGGTGTGAGCGATGAGCGATTGAATCGAATTGAATGGAGGGGGCCGTGAGGCCCCTTCGGCTTACGCGCATTCAGTGCTTGACAATTGTCGATCTCGACAAGAGCGAACCGTATCGGTCCCGAATCACGATGCAGTATAGACCGCTGGCAATGCCAGTGATGTCAATCTCCTCGCCGACGGCTTTTTCCTGAAGTACCAGATGCCCCGTAGCGTCATGCAAATCAACCATGGCGGCATTCGCGGGTAGCCCGATGATGTTGAATCCGCCGCTTGTTGGATTCGGCGAAGGACGCAGCACTTGCTCACTCGCTGGTTCTGGAATGCCAACAGGCGCGCTGCAATCAGTCACGGCATCGCCGCCGATCCATTGCGCC
>CAZFBP010000057.1:1289-13726 GCA_964517255.1 uncultured Chryseobacterium sp. | reverse complement strand
GCACCTTCTCCCAATCGGGGCCGAAGGCGTGGTCCCACATGTGCGGCAGGTTGTAGGCCACTTCGGCCATGGCGCCGATGGTATCCTCGCTCCAATCCTTGGCGAGGCCTTGCGGGATGTGCACCTTGTTGTGCTTCACCATGCCCTTGAACTCCTGCACGTAGTCGCCATAGACATCGTCCAGCTTATCGAATGCGATGCAATTGGCGATGCAATGGTGGATCTCCAGCACCTTGCCCAAGCCATAGCTGAGCGCATGGCAGACGCCCACTTCGCTGTAGGTGAGGCTTAGGCCGCCCATGTAGCTGGCCACCATCAGTGATTCATCGCTCTTCGGGTCGCGACGGTCCATGCGCAGGAAGACCTCGCGGCAGAGCTCCAGGCTCTTCTCGCTGTAAGCCTCCGCGAACGTGTTCTTCTTGGTGCCGGTGATGGCCTCCACGCTGTGGATATAGGTATCCATGCCAGTGTAGAACCACTGGTCCGTGGGCACGGTGGCGATGAGGTCCGGGTCGAGCACGATCTGATCGAACACGGTCCAGTCGCACTTGAGGCCGAGCTTCTTCACGGGACCGGTGAGCACAGCGGTCATGCTCACTTCGGCACCCGTGCCGCTGATGGTGGGCACGCCGCAGTGGTAGATGCCGGGATTCTTGATGAGATTGAGGCCCTGGTACTGCACGCTGCTGCCCTCGTTGGTGAACATGAGCGAGAGCGCCTTGGCCACGTCCATCACGTTGCCGCCGCCTATGCCCACAAGGCCAGCAGGCAATCCACGGCGCGCGAGGATGTCGTCGCGCAGTCCATCGATCTGCTCGGTGCTGGGCTCTTTCGCCGTGCTGCAGAAGATGATCTCGTCGCCGGCTTGCTTGGGGATACGGCCGATGAAATCAGCCTTCCCCTCGAAGTAGTGATCGACGAGGAAGACCATGAAGCCTTTGCCGCTGCTGCGGTGCGGCTGGAGGATCTCACCGAGCTTGCCGAAGCTGCCACGGCCATAGGCGGTCTTGGTGACGGACTTGAAGTTGCGGAACAGATTCATGCGCTGCTGGTTCGCCGGCAAAGGAACGCGCTGGCAACGGTTGCGGAATCATCGGCCCTCGTGCGCCGGTACATTCGTGCCCATGTCTGAGCGCTTGTGCTCAACGCTTCTCTTGTCGGCCTTCGCGTGGCTGCTCGCGCACAAGAGCCTTGGGCAGTTGCGGATCAACGAGGCGTGCTCGAACAACATAGGCGTGCTCCTGAGTCCGGAGGGCGAGCCGTTGGATTGGATCGAGCTGGTGAATGACGGCGCGGCCTACATCGACCTGGGCAACTACCACCTGAGCGATAGGGCCAGCGAGCCCACGCTCTGGCCGTTGCCGCAGCAGCAATTGGCGCCGGGCGACTTCATCGTTTTCATGCAGGGCAACGGCCCCGGGCGATTCCCTTTCGGCATCGACAACGATGGCGAAGCGCTGTACCTGAGTGATGCTTCATCGCAAACGGTGCAGCAATTCGACGTGCCCGCATTGCGCGGCGATCATAGCGCGGGGCTGGTGAACGGCGAGCTGCGCTACTTCGATGCGCCCACGCCCGGCGCGCCGAATTCAACCACGGCCTACCTGGGCTACGCGCCAGCGCCAGTACTCTCGCCACAGCCCGGCTTCCACGCGAACGGCGTTCAGGTGGTTGCTTCAGCAGCCGCTGGAGCCGTGCATTGGACCACCAGCGGCCGTCCCCCCGGCGAGTCCGCGCCGATGGCTTCCGCTCCATTGAGCATCGACACCGTGACCACCGTGCTGGCCCGCGCCCACGCGCCCGGCTGGCTGCCCTCTGATCTGGTCTCCGGCACCTACTTCATCGGCGTTGATCACCCGCTGCCGACGGTGGCGCTCGCCGTGGACCCCGACAGCATGTTCCACGAGGACCTTGGCCTGTACATGATGGGGCCTAACGCCAGCCCGGAATGGCCGCACTACGGCGCCAATTTCTGGAGCGAGCGCGAACTGGTGACTCGCATGGAGTTCTACGAGGCCAGCGGCGAACGCGTCGTTGCACAGGATGTGGGCGTGAAGATCCACGGAGGGCGCCGCTCGCGCACCAATCCGCAGCGACCGTTGCGCCTGACCGCAAGAGAGGAACTCGGCAACGCCACGATCCGGTACCGCATGTTCCCAGAGCTTCCCGGCGTGAGTGATCATAAGCGGTTGATCCTGCGAAACGCCGGAGGCGATTTCTGCCTGGCCAATTTCCGCGACGGCCTCTTCCACCAGATCGCCCAGCACAACGGACTCGACATAGACGCGCTCGGCTTCCGCCCCGCCGAGTGCTACATCAACGGCGAGTACTGGGGTTTGGTGGAGATCCGCGAGCGCATCGACGCCGACCACCTGCACTACAACTACGGCGCCGACCGCGGTGACCTGCTCCTCATGGAGGAGGAGAACTGGAGCATCCAAAGCGACACCGCGTACTCGCGCGCGCTACGCGAGTTCATCCGCACCGAGGACATGAACGATGATGCCAACTGGCAGCACGTGGAGTCTCAATTGGACCTGCGCAGCCTCACGGACTATTTCGCCACGGAAATGATCGCCGGCAACGTGGACTGGCCCAGCAACAACGTGAAATTCTGGAAGCCCTCCATCACCGAGGGCAAGTGGCGCTACCTCATGTACGACCTCGATGCCACCATGGTGCTCTACGGCTGGATCGAAGAGGACATCGACATGATGTACTGGACCTTCACCCACCGCGCCGGTTCGTTCCACACCGAATTGCTGCGTGGGCTGATGGGGCGCGCCGAATTCAGGCGGGGCTTCCTCAACCGGAAGGCGGACTTGATGAACACCGTGTTCAGCCCGGCTCGCTTCCAAGGCGAGGTGGACCGCATCACCACCACGTACGCGCCCGTGATCGAGGACCACTACGAGCGGTGGGGCTGCTGGCACCAGGCCTATCTCGACCACGCCTTCAGCATCATCCCGCACTTCATCACGCATCGCAACGCCTACATCCGCCAGCATGTGATCGACTGGTACGGCTTCCCGAACGCTTCACTGCTGCGCTTCGAGGCCTTCCCCACCGCCGCCGGCACCATGCGCATCAACACCATCGCCCCGGAGCTGCCCTTCGAGGGCTGGTACTGGAACGGCAACGATATCGACGTCACAGCGGAGCCCGCAGAGGGCTACGCCTTCAGCCATTGGACCTACGAAGGCGAAGAAGCGCGGCCCACAGCGCCAAACCTGCGCCGGTCCTTCGCGCTGGATGGCAAGCTGGTGGCGCACTTCAAGCGCAGCGACGGCACCATGACGGTTCTCCCCAACCCGGCCGGCAGCACGGTCTCCATCGGATTCGACGCCCTGGATGAAGGCACCGCCACCATCACGCTCACCGATGCCGCAGGGCGCGCGGCGCATGCGTGGCCCGTGGCGGCGATGCCCGGCCACAACCGCGCTGACATCGATGTCTCCATGCTTTCCTCCGGTGTGTACATAATCACCGCTGAAGCCAACGACACGCGGCAGATCGCACGGTTGGTCAAGCACTAAGGCGCGCCCGTCGCCTGCGGCTTTGGGCCGTGAAAGGCCCGTCTATCTTCGCCCGCCCAATCACCAACCCCTTCGTACCACATGCGTTCTCCTGCCATACTCGTGCTGGTCCCGGCCATTGCCTTGCTGCATGCATGCGGCGGCGAGAAAGCCGATCAACCCGTCGCCATTGAGACCGTCTCCCCTGCCGACTCCGGCTTCTACGAGGCCGATGAGTTCGCCGACATCCGCGTGCTTCGCTACCAGATCCCCGGATGGGAGCAATTGAGCCTGCAGCAGAAGCAGCTCTGCTACTACCTGAACATGGCCGGCCTGGCGGGCCGCGACATCATGTGGGACCAGAACTACCGGCACAACCTGCGCATCCGCCGCGCGCTCGAAGCGGTGCTGGGCAATTACAACGGTGAGCGCTCCGGTGCCGAGTGGGAGGCCTTCTCGACCTATGCCAAGCAGGTCTTCTTCAGCAACGGCATACACCACCATTACAGCAACGACAAGCACGAGCCCGCATTCTCGCGCGCCTGGTTCGAGAAGGCCCTGGCCGAGAGCAAGGGCTCGCTCGCTGCCGAAGCGATGGAGGCCATCTTCAATCCGGAGACCGATAACAAGAAGGTGAGCCTCGATGCCAGCAAGGACCTCGTGCTCTCAAGCGCCGTGAACTTCTACGGCGACGATGTGAGCCAGGGCGAAGTGGAAGCGTTCTACGCGCCGATGGAAGCCCAGGGCGGTGAGGAGCCGCTCAGCTACGGCCTCAACAGCAAGCTCGTGCGCAACGCGAGCGGCCAGCTCGAAGAGCGCGTGTACAAGGTGGGCGGGCTGTACGGCCCCGCGTTGGAAGAAAGCGTGAAGTGGCTGGAGAAGGCTGCTGGCGTGGCCGAGAACGACGCGCAGAAGAAGGCCCTCGAGCTCCTGATCCAGTATTACCGCACCGGCGACCTGAAGACCTGGGACGACTTCAACGTGGCGTGGGTGAAGGACGTGGAGAGCACCGTGGATTACATCCTCGGCTTCGTGGAGGTGTACAACGACCCGATGGGCAAGCGCGGCAGCTACGAGGCCTGCATCGAGGTGAACGACCCTGAGGCCACCAGGAACATGGCCGTGATCATGCAGAACGCGCAGTGGTTCGAGGACAACAGCCCGCTGCTTCCCCAGCACAAGAAGAAGAGCGTGGTGGGCATCACCTACCGCTTCATCAACACCGTGGGCGAGGCCGGTGACGCGGCGCCTAGCACCCCGGTGGGCGTGAACCTTCCCAACGCCAACTGGATCCGCGCCACGCACGGCAGCAAGAGCGTGAGCCTTGGAAACATCAGCGACGCCTACGACAAAAGCAGCGGCACCAGCTCGCTCGAAGTATTCTGCCACGACGCAAAGGAGATCGAGCTGGCCAAGGCGCACGGCGCGCTGGCAGGAAAGCTGCACACCGCGCTGCACGAGGTGGTGGGCCACGCCAGCGGGCAGCTGGAGCCGGGAATCGGCGAGACAGACGCCACGCTGAAGAGCTTCGCCAGCACCTTGGAGGAAGGGCGGGCCGACCTGGTGGCCCTGTATTACATCATGGACCCCAAGCTCGTTGAACTGGGCGTGATGCCGGGCCTCGAAGTGGGCCATGCCGAATACGACAGCTACATCCGTAACGGCCTGCTGGTGCAGTTGCGCCGCATCAAGCCCGGCAAGGACGTGGAAGAGGCGCACATGCGCAACCGCATGTGGGTGAGCGCCTGGGCCTACGCGCGTGGCAAGGCCGACAACGTGATCGAGAAAGTGACGCGCGACGGCGACACCTACTACGAGATCCACGACTACGAGAAGCTGCGCGTGATCTTCGGTGAGCTGCTGAGGGAAGTGCAGCGCATCAAGAGCCAGGGCGACTACAACGCGGGCAAGGCGCTGGTGGAGGATCACGGCGTGAAGGTGGATCAGGCCATCCACGCCGAGGTGCTGCGCCGCGCCGAGAAGATCAAGACCAAGCCCTACGCCGGCTTCATCCAGCCGGAGATGGAAGCAGTCACCGACAAGGACGGCAACATCACCGATGTGAAGGTGAGCTACCCCAAGGACTTCATCGGCCAGATGCTCCGCTACGCGCAGAAGCACAGCTTCCTGCCGGACGAGAACTGATGCCGTACTGACCCACCATGCGAAGGGCGGCCTGCGGGCCGCCCTTCCTGTTTCGGTGCAGTGCCATCCGCAATGAGCGCCAGCGCGCGATTCCGCGCCCATCATGAGAACATTCCGGCGCCGTGCTCCGTTTGAACCGACCCGAACGGTGGCCCATGACGCAACAGACCCTGCAGCAGACGGAAGTGCGCCACATCCTGGTGGTGGACGATGAGGACGATTGCAACTTCGTGACGCGCATGGTGCTGAAGAAGGCCGGCTTCACCGGTCGCATCACCTGCTATACCACCGCGGCTGAGGCCCTCGCGCATTTCCGCGCCGGCGCCGACCTCCCGGACCTGCTCTTCGTGGACATCAACATGCCCGCCGTGAACGGCTTCGAGTTCCTGAGCACCTGCGAGGCCGAGCGCCTGCTGCCCAACGCCGTTACCAGTGTGGTGATGTTCAGCAGCAGCAACCGCCCCAGCGACCTGGAGCGCGCCCTCGCCTTCCGCAGCGTGATGGGCTATGTCGAGAAGGCCCTATCCGTGGATAGCTTCGAGCGCATATTGGCGGATCGGCGTGCGCCGCGCAGGTGAAGTTGATGGAACGAACCCACCAGAACCGGCCAACCATGAAGAAGATCCTGATCATCGAGGACGAGGCGATCATCTCGTTCAGCTACCGGCTGCAGCTGGAGCGCATGGGCTTCGAGGTGCTGGGCACCGCCAAGAGCACCGAGGAGGCCGAGGCCCTGCTGAAGCAGGAACGCCCCGACCTGATCATCATGGACATCTACCTCAAGGGGCCGAAGAATGGGCTGGAGCTCGCCCAAGAGATCCACGCCAACGACCCCGTGCCCATCCCCATCCTCTTCCTTACGGCCAGCACCCGGCCCGATGTGGTGGAGGCCATCCGCGCGCTCAAGGGCTGCCACTACCTCTCCAAGCCCATCAACTCCGACAGCCTGGAGGACATGCTCCAACGCTTCGCACGCGAATAGGCGCCATGAAGGCCTCCGCCGAGCAGGCCGACCGCCTGCACCGTTTCGCCCACGACTTGCGCAACCGGCTCGCCGCCATGCAGCAGGCCATCGCGCAGATCGGCGATGTCAGCGCCGAAGAGCGCGACGAGCTCATCGCCTTCGCCGAGCAGCAGTACTTCAAAGCGATGCGCGGCAGCGAGCAATTGCTCGATGACCTCGAAGTTGACCGCATGCCCGTGATCCGGGATCCGCAGCCCGTCCTCTTGAACGAGGTGGCGCAGCGGGCCGTCAGCGCGCTGGCGCACCGCTTCGAGCGGAAGCAGCAGCGCGTGGATGCCGACCTGTCCATGCCCATCACCGTGCAGGGCGATGCGCGCATGCTCGAGGACCTGATCTGCGCCCTGCTGAGCAACGCATCGAAGTTCAGCGCCGAAGGAAGGGCCATCACCATCTCGCTTTCGCGCGAGGAGGACCGCGCGGCGCTCACGGTCGAGGATCACGGCATCGGCCTCGATGCGGAGGACCTCGAACAGGTATTCACGCGCTATGCGATGCTCAAGGGACGCAGCACCAACGGCGAGGCGCAGGGCCGATCGACGCTGGCCCGCGCGCGGCAATGGGCCACGGCGCACGGCGGCGGATTGGAGGCGCGCAGCGCTGGCACCGGTACAGGAGCATCGTTCACGCTGCGCTTGCCGCTGCGCTGATCCCTACGACTCAGCAGGCCAGGTGATCTTCTTGGCCACCCGTTGCCCGCGGTGGTTGATCCCCACGTTGAATTCGAGCTCGTCGCTCACCGAGAGCTCCTCGAATGTGATGCCCTCCAGGTCGTCGTGGCGGAAGAAGAGGTTGTTGTCCGGGTAGCGGATGAACCCGTAGCCGTTCATCAGGCTCATGATGGTGCTGCGGTGGCGCTCCTCGTCCACCAGGGTCACCGCCTGGCGTTCGGCCTCGGGCTCCAAGTCGCGCGGGTCGCGGGTCACGAACATGTCGCGCACCACTTCATCATCGTCCTTCAGCCCCTCATCGATCAGGTCGTGCATGGGCAAGGGGTAGCTCACGGCGTTCCACAAATCAGTGCTGGTCTTGGTGGTCTGCACCTCGCCGCTCTCCTCATCGGTGAACTCGAAGTCCCATCCCAGCAGCATGGTCTTGCAGCCCAGCGCGTGCAGCTTGCGCACCAGCGGCACGTGGTCGCTGTCGCTGGCGATCAGCACGGCCACATCGAAGCGCTTGAGCATGCAGAGCTCGTAGGTCTCCAGGGCCATGAGCACATCGATGCCCTTCTCGCGCTTGCGGCCCATGAGGTCCTTCACCGGCAGGTAATGCGTCTGCACGCCGTTGTACATGAGCACGTCGTCGAAGACCCGGTCGTAGTAGAGCTGGTTGGTCTTCTCCATGGCATCGCGCGCGCTGAAACGGCCGCGGAAGAAATGCGCGTCGATGATGTGGCATAGGCTGGGCGCAGTGCCCTCACGCTCGGCCAGCGTGTGCTTGATGAACTCGTGCACCCCGCCGATATGCAGCCGACGGCGGTGCGTGTGCACGTAGTTGTAGTAGTTGCTCACATGGGTGAAGTAGCTCCCATCGTAGAACACGCCCACCTTCAGGGCGGCGTTCCCTTGCGCGTTGTTGCTCATCGGATCGTGAATAAGGGGCCGAAGGTAGAGGCTGCGCTGAGCCGGTCAACTACCTTGGCGGCCATGCGCCGCCAAGGGCTTTCCCTGTTGTGCGCGGCGCTCGCCGCTGGCGCTGCGGGCCAGGAGGCGCCTACCGGCGGACCAGCGCCGCTGTTCTATTCACGCTCCATCAACGTGCCCTTGAACGGGCCGCTGATGCACGACAAGGCCGCGGATGCCTGGAACTGGACCTTCGGGAAAGAGCCCGGCGCGCGCGTGTTGCGCCTGGTGCGCGAGGAGAGCGTGCTGGAAGGCACCGCGCGCGTGAACTTCCGCTCGAAGATGCTCTGGCTGCGCGAAGAGACCATGGGCGCTATCCAGTACCGCGTGGTGGTGCACTCGCGCGCGGGCGAGTGCCGCGTGACGGTGAGCGAGTTGACCCATACCGGCAACCGGACCACCACGCGCGGCGGGGTCCATATGGGGCTGCTCACCCAAGCCGACCGGCCGCTGCGGGATAGTCCCGGAACGAGCGTCCTCGCCCTGCAACGCGCCTACGCCGAGATGAAGGCCGTGGCAGAGGCACGGATTCAGTCCCTTTTGCAGGCTTTCGAGGCACGGCTCCGCGCCAACGCGGAGCCGTGAGCCTTGCCGCAACCGTTCCGCGCCCGCGCCGTTCAACGGGCGCCCATGAAACTGAGCCTCTTCTCGTCCTGGCGCCGATGGCCCGTACTGGCCGCGCTGCTCGCCACGCTCTTCATCAGCTACGGCGTCAACCTCGTGTCGCGCTCCCGTGGCGCGCAGGCCAGCATCGGCCGCGAGATGGGCCTGCTCAACGACTTGAGCCGCCTCAGCAGCGAGCTGCATCGCCTCGATGTGGTGCACCGCGTGGATGTGGGAAGCGGGCAGCGCCAATGGCCCGGCGAGCTCGAGCGGCTTCGCGCCCAGGGCCGCGCCATCAGTGCCACGTATAGCGGCCTGCCCGGTGTTGGCCAATTGCCGCATGAACTGGAGCCCGCCCTCGCCCAGGCTGATTCACTGCACCGGCAAGCGCTGCCCGGCAGCGCCGCGATGGTCGATCCCCGATCCAACGAGGCCGTCTTCAACATCATGATCAATAGCGCGCAGAAGGCCATCGACCGCAACGCGCGCGCCGTGCACGAGCAGGGCCTGAGCGCGCACAGCGCCACCCTCAGCCGCCAATGGAACGAGGCCCAGGTGCTGCTCGTGGCAGCGTGCCTGCTGGCCGTGGCCATGGCCTGGCTCGTGGGCGCTCGCGGAAAACTGTTGGCGCAGAGCAGCCTGCGGAATGAGCAGCTCAAGGTGGCCCATGAGAACCTCGAGCGCGCCAACCGCGAACTGCGTGAGACCATGCTCAGCAAGGAGGAGAAAGAGGTGATGATCAAGGAGATCCACCACCGCGTGAAGAACAACCTGCAGATCGTGAAGAGCCTGATCCGCTTCCAGATGGACCAGGTGAAGGACCCGCGCACCACCGAACTCTTCAACGAATGCGTGAACAGAGTGAGCGCAATGGCCCTGGTGCATGAACAGACCTACCTCACCAAGGACCTCGCGAACATCCCAGTGGACGGCTACCTCAACAGCCTCGTGCGCGATCTCGTGTACGCCTATTCCGTGAACATCAAGCTGAACATGGACATCGACATCAGCGTGAAGACCTTGACCGTGGACACGCTGGTGCCCCTGGGCCTGCTGGTGAACGAGGTGATCAGCAACAGCTTCAAGTACGCCTTCCCCGAGCGAAGCAGCGGCACCATCATCTTCCACCTGCATGGCGGCGCGGCCGAGGGCCTGCGCATGCGCGTGGGCGACGACGGCGTGGGCCTCAAGAGCCGCGATGGCTTCCACCGCCCCAACAGCCTGGGCATGGACCTGATCCACACCCTGGCCGGCCAGCTCGATTGCGACATCCATCTGCTCGACGGGCCAGGGACGCAGTACGAACTGCTGAGCCAGAAGCTCGCTCGCCGCAAGGTGGCCTGAGCGAACCGCTCGTCACGCCCTCCCTACTTCACGCATTCCTTTCTACCGATAGCTTCGCCGACCCTCAACGCGAAGCACCATGCACAAGCCTCTTATCCTTGCCCTGCCTCTGGCTCTCCTGTGCGCCTGCGGCACCAACGATCAGCCCGTGGAGCGCATCACCTACCCGGATACGCGCAAAGACTCTACAGCCGGCGATAATCTGCACGGCACTTGGGTAGCCGACCCCTACCGCTGGCTCGAGAACGATACGAGCGCCGAGACGGCCGATTGGGTGAAGCGCCAGAACGCGGTCACCAATGCCTACTTGGAGAAGATCCCCTTCCGCAGCGCATTGGCAAAGCGTTACGAGGAGCTCTACAACTTCCCGAAAGTGTATGGCCCCATGCGCGTGGGCAACCGCTACTTCGTGTGGAAGAACAGCGGCTTGCAGAACCAAGCCGTAATCCACGTGCGCGAAGGGCTCGACGGCGAGGACAAGGTCTTCATTGACCCCAACGTGCTGGATTCCGCGGGCACCACCACCTACAACCCCATCGGCACCAGCAAGGACGACCGGTACATGGCCGTGAGCGTGCAGAAGGCCGGCAGCGATTGGCAGGAGATCATGGTGTACGACCTCACCACGTTGCAGCCTACCACTGACCTGATCAAGTGGAGCAAATTCAGCGGCGCCTCCTTCTATAAGGACGGCTTCTTCTACAGCCGTTACCCCACGCCGGCCAAAGGCACCGAGCTCAGCGCGGCCAGCAAATTCCAGAAGGTCTATTACCACAAGCTGGGCGATGCGCAGGAGAATGATGTGCTCGTGTGGGAGAACAAGGCGAATGGCGATCTCTACGTTGGCGTTGGCGTTACTGAGGAAGAGGAATTCGCGACGCTGTACGTCAGCACTGGAACGAACGGTTACGAGATGCACTTCCATGATCTGCGGAAGGGTGGCATCCCTACCCCATCAACTCAGTGGGCAGCCTTGCAGACCGGCTTCGACCACAAGACCAGCATCGTTGACTTCGTTCCGGCTACGGGCAAATTCCTGGTGATGACGGAAGTGGATGCACCGAACTATCGTCTGGTGGAGGTGGACCCCGCGAATCCCGCGCAAGCGAATTGGAAGGACATCATCCCCGAAGCGGAAGAGCTTCTGCAAAGCGTCAGCACCGGTGGCGGCAACCTCTTCGCAGAATACCTGAAGGACGCCACCAGCCGCTTCTACCGCATGAGGCTCGATGGCAGCGAAAGGCAGGAGATCGCGCTCCCCGACATCGGCAGCGCGGGCGGCTTCGGCGGCAAGCGCAACGACACCTTCGGCTTTTACAGCTTCACCAGCTTCACCGACCCCGGCAGCATCTACAAGTACGACTACGCCACCGGGCAGAGCGAAGTGTGGTTCCGTCCGGAGCTGAAGTTCGATCCCGCGCAGTTCGTCACGGAACAGGTGTTCTATCCCAGCAAGGACGGTACGAAGGTCCCGATGTTCATCGTGAGCAAGAAGGGCGTGAAGCGCGATGGCAAGAACCCCACCCTGCTCTACGCCTACGGCGGATTCAACATCAGCCTCTCGCCGAGCTTCAGCACGAGCCGCATGCTGCTCCTGGAGCAAGGCGGCGTGTTCGCGCTGGCCAACCTGCGTGGTGGAGGCGAGTACGGCGAGGACTGGCACAAGGCCGGCATGAAGGAGAAGAAGCAGAACGTGTTCGACGACTTCATCGCGGCGGCCGAATTCCTCATCAAGGAGAAGTGGACCGATAGCGCGCACCTGGGCGTGAACGGCGGCAGCAACGGCGGCCTGCTCATCGGCGCGGTGATGACCCAGCGCCCCGATCTCTTCGGCGTGTGCTTCCCTGAAGTGGGCGTGCTCGACATGCTGCGCTACCAGAAATTCACTGCGGGCTTCGGCTGGGTGCCCGAGTACGGCAACGCCGACAACAGCAAGGAAGAGCTCGATTACCTGATGGCCTATTCACCGCTGCACAATTGCAGGCCCGCCAAGTACCCCGCCACCATGGTGATGACGGCGGACCACGACGACCGCGTGGTGCCCGCGCACAGCTTCAAGTTCATCAGCGCGCTGCAGCCCGCGCAGCAAGGCGACGCCCCCGTGCTGATCCGCGTGGAGACGCAGGCCGGCCACGGCGCAGGCAAGCCCACCAGCAAGATCATCGAGGAGCAGGCGGATAAGTACGC
>CAZFBP010000057.1:0-1189 GCA_964517255.1 uncultured Chryseobacterium sp. | reverse complement strand
GGGCGTTTACTTTCACCCCATGGCCGATTCGCACCTCTACACCCTCGACCTGCTCTGGCGCGGCGACCACACGCGCACCTACGAGAGCTACACGCGGGAACACCTCATCCGCATCAATGGCAAGAGCGAGCTGCGCGCAACCGCCGACCCGATGTTCCGTGGTGACGGCGCCTTGCACAATCCGGAAGACCTGCTGCTCGCTGCACTCAGTGGGTGCCACCTCCTCACCTACCTCGCCCTTTGCGCACGTGCCCGCATCAACGTGCTCGGCTATCGCGATCAGGCGGAAGGCACGCTGGTACTCACCAAGGATGGCGGCGGGCATTTCAGCGAAGCGGTGCTCCGCCCAGAAGTCGTTGTGGAGGATGTGGCGCACGTGGGAAAAGCCATCGCCTTGCACGCCGCCGCGCACAAGTATTGCTTCATCGCGAACTCCGTGAATTTCCCGGTGCGGAACGAGCCGGTGGTGCGCGCGGCCCAATAGCTCAGCGCAAGGCTTCCCGGAACAGCGTGCGCTTCTCCATGGAACCGAAGGGCCGGTACACGTAGTACGCATGGCCGCCGTGCACCTGCACCTCCTCCGCGAATGGATGCGTGAGCCTGCACGGATCGCCCAAGGCCCCCGTGCGCGCGTCCACCGTGCGCAGCCACGCGCGCGGGCCTTGGCGGAAGAGCGCGAGCACCTGGCCGTTGCGCCTGTCCTGGAGCAATTGCCCGCTCCAATGGCGCTCGTGCGCGTGGTGCATGCTCACTTCGGCGATCAAGGTGCCGTCCGTTCCGTAGCGCATGATGCGCTCCTTGGCATGATCGAACACGCATAGCGTGTCGTGGACCACGAAGAGCGGCGCGTAAGGCACCTTGAAGTAAAGGTCCTTGTGGAAGCCTGTCATGAAGCCGGCGATGATCTCGCGATCGATGCCGGTCTCGATCTCGAGGTCCATGGCGATCACCTTGTCGGGGCCGCTCATGTACTTGTACTGGCTGCGGAAGAGCTCCATCATGAAGTCGTCCTCCACGGTGCAGAGCAACTCGTCCTTTCCGGTCTTCAGGTCGCGCGCGAAATGCGCGTACGCCGGGAACTGCTCACTGCGGTTGTTGCCGTAGAGCTTGCCGCCAAGGCTGTCCGTCCAGGGCAGCACGGCCTCGCGCAGCGTGCGCCGGTCGATGCGCTCCAGCACGATGCCTTCCG
>CAZFBP010000056.1:12073-13811 GCA_964517255.1 uncultured Chryseobacterium sp. | reverse complement strand
TCGCTCAAGCTCACCCAACAGGAGCTGGCGGCCAAAGCTGGTGTGGGCCTGCGCTTCATCCGCGAGCTGGAGGGCGGCAAGCCCACCCTGCGCATGGACAAGGTGAACGATGTACTGCACCTGTTCGGACATGAGTTGGTGCCGGGTCCGTTGAGCGCCGATGACCAGCAAGCATCCAAACCATGAGACGCGCCAAGGTGCTGATGCACGGAACATGGGCAGGAGACATCCTGGAGGATGAACGCGCCTACCGCTTCACGTATCGCCCGGAGTATTTGGAGCGGGCTGACGCGCGAGCGGTGAGCGTTACGCTTCCACTGCGCAGCGAACCGTACGAGAGCACGATCCTGCATCCCTTCTTTGATGGGCTGATCCCGGAGGGCTGGATCCTTGACGTCGCCGAACGCAATTGGAAGTTGAAGGAGCGCGACCGCATGGGCTTGTTGCTCGTGTGCTGCGCCGACCCGATCGGTGCGGTGAGCATTGAACCTTACATCGAGCAGACCGATGAGCACTGATCGCTGCCTGGGCTGCTACCAACCGTTGAATGGTGAGCTCACGGGTTTCCATCCAAGGTGCGCGCGCAAGGTGTTCGGCTCCGCCATGCCACCGACCTTGCCCTACACGGAAGAGGATCTTCTCCGCCTGGCCGAGGATGCCGTGAAGCGCAGCATCACGGTCACTGGTGCACAGACGAAGATGTCCATTGGCGTGGAGCAGATGGACGGCGCCCAAGAACGCTTCACCATTGTCGGCGTGTGGGGCAGCCACATCCTTAAGCCACCGACGGCGCTGTATCCGCACCTGCCGGAGTTGGAGGACCTTACCATGCACCTCGCGAGGTTGGCGGGTATCCGAACGGTGCCTCATGCGCTGCTCCGGTTACGGGATGCTGGGTTGGTGTACATCACGCGGAGAGTGGATCGTCAAGGCCGTCCAGGTTCTGCCAGGCACAGCAAGCTCCACATGGAAGACATGGCACAGGTCACGGAGCGGATCACGGAGCACAAGTACCGCGGCTCGTGCGAACAGATCGCCAAGGCGCTCCGCGAGCATGCGCAGGAGCCCATGATCGCCGTGCTGGAGTTCTATGAGCAGGTGCTCTTCGGTTTCCTCACAGGCAACGCGGACATGCACTTGAAGAACTTCTCCTTGCTGAGCGACTTGGTGGGTCGCTATCGCTTGGCACCTGCGTACGACCACGTGCCCACGGCGCTGGTGCTGGAGGACAACGAAGAACTCGCCCTCACCCTCAACGGCCGCAAGAGCAAACTCACCCGCGCGGATTTCGAGACGGCCATGCGCGCCGCAGGCTTGAACGACCGTGCGATCCTCAATCTCTTCAACCGCATGAAGAAGGCGCTGCCGAAATGGATGGAGTTCATCCCGCTCGGCTTCGTGTCGGAAGAGTTGAAGGAGAAGTATGTGGCGTTGATCGATGAACGCGCGGCGCGAATGGAACTGCGCGCTTCAGTCGGCTGACCAATCGAAGATCCGCTCCATCCTGACCCATTTCTCACCAGGCTTGGCGAAGGGCAGCGGCTGCTGGAAGGTGCTCATCAGGTCCTCCCATTCCTGCACGCGCGGTGGAAGTGGTGCGCCACCGCCATCGGTCGCGGCGCCGGTGCTGCTTTCGACGATCATGAACAACCGATTGCCCGCCCGGCGGATGCAGCATCTCGTGATCCCGCTCGCACGCAGATGGTCCAGCACCTCGGGCCACACATTGCGGTGCCAG
>CAZFBP010000056.1:0-11973 GCA_964517255.1 uncultured Chryseobacterium sp. | reverse complement strand
GTATCTCGACCGAGCCCATCGATGCTTAGGGAGAAGATGGTGGGGAACATGATGCTCATGCACAACTCCACGCCGAGCAGCGCACCGACCGCCATGTGACCGCTGGAAAATACCGCGATCGTCACCAAGACGATGTTCAGCACCGCGCAGATAGTGAGCAACGTGGGCGCTGCGATCCACCGCAGCAGCGCTGTGCCGATGAAGCGGCCCGCCATGAAGAGCAGCAGTCCGATGCTGAGTAGGTAGGCCGCATCCTTCTCGCCGATACCCGCGACCTGTCCGGTGAAACGGATGAAGAAGCTGGCCACGCCCACCTGCGCGCCTACGTAACAGAACTGCGCCACCACGCCGAGCTTCAATCGCCGCCATGAATTCCTGTTGCGTTGCCGGCCGTTCGATTCCTCGGCGAACTCCGGTAGATGCGCGCGCATGAAGAGAATGGCCGCCACGAGCACCACCAGTCCGATAATGAGATATGGCACACGCACCGCCAGCACCTCGGTGGCGAAATAGTCCTCGAGCGCGCTCTGCTCCATGGATTTCATCTCTTCGTCCGTGAGCGTCGTGCCGCTGAGGATGAAGCGACCGCCGAACCAGGCCGCGAGCGCGGCGCCGAGGCCGTTGAACGCCTGCGCGAAATTCAAGCGACGTGGTGCCGTGGCCGGATCGCCCAAGACGCTGATGTACGGGTTCGCGGCCGTCTCCAGGAAGGTGAGACCACTTGCGATGATGAAGAGCGCGCTCAGGAAGAATGAGAAGGAGCGCATCGTTGCCGCCGGCCAGAACAGGAAGGCGCCGGTGGCGAAGAGCAGCAGGCCGCCCAAGATGCCCATGCGGTAGCCGAAGCGCTTCATCAGCGCTCCCGCAGGCAGGGCCATCACGAAGTAGGCGATGAAGAAGGCGCTGTCCACGAGCGCGCTGCGCATGTCGTTCAGCTGGAGCGCCTTCCTCAAATGCGGAATGAGGATGGGGTTGAGATTGTGCGCCAATGCCCACAGGAAGAAGAGCGATGTGACGAGCGCGATGGCCGTGCGTTGGGATGCGTTGCTCATGGTCACCAACCGCTTCTTCTGATCGTGATGCGCAATGTGCCCGGCAGCGGTTCCTTTCGAACGAGGATCAAGTAGCCGCCACCACCCGCGCCGCTGAGCTTCCAGCCATTGGCTTTGTCTGCATGTGCTGCGATGGTCGCACGGATGCCATTATCCACCATGTTGGGGAACATCGCCACCTGCGCCTCGAACGAACGGCGGAAGGCACTTCCGAACGCGCTTGCATCCTTGCGGAGCAAGGCGCTCCAGCAATCGTCGGCTGCATCGGCCAATGTTCTCGCTCCGGTGGCATTGATGCGCGTGCCCTGCAGTACGTTGAAGCTCTCATCGCGCGGCGACAAGGGCACCAGCTGCAGATGTTCTTCGATGAAGGCGAGCACGGTTTCATCCTGCACGCTCTCGATGCGCTCTGGCCAGTAGCCTCCGGAATAGTGGAGTCGATTGAGCCCAGGGAACACGATGCCGATGCTGTCCTGCGAACCACTGATTTCCGCGGTGCCCGGCGGGTTCTCGTAGCTGAAGAGGATGCGGGCCTGTTGCTCACGGTCACCGTCGGGCAGATGCGTGCGCCAGAGCTCGATGGCCTTGCGCCGCGTGCTGCTGCTCATGCCGCTGCGATCATTGAAGGCGTGCGTGGGCTCGATGCTGATGGTGAGCACGCTGCCGGGATGATGCTTTGACACGAAGGGTTGATCCAGCCATCCCCCAGCGAGATCCAAGCGGAAGGGGATGGTGCTCTCTTCGCGCAAGGCGGTCGTGCTGCGCGGCTTCAACCCGTGCGCCGGCGCGCGTTCGAGAACCACATAACGCACCCCGTGTTCGCGGCACAGCCCGGCCTTCGCTTCGGCATGACCGTCGGTGTTCACCACGAGCACGTCAGGCTTCACGCGCTCGAACTCGGGAACGAAGTCCATCTGCCCTTTGCCCGATCCGATGTGCACCGCATGCACGCAGGCCAGCGCCTCGAGCATGTACTTGCGCTCGTGCTGGTCGTTCACCGTCCAGCGCTTCTTCAGCGCATGGATCGTGGCGTCGCTGCCGATGCACACATGCAGCTCGCCGTATTCAGCCGCGCTCTTCAGGAAGGTGACGTGCCCGCTGTGCAGCAGGTCGAAGCAGCCGGAGACGAAGACGCGGGGCATGCGGCAATGTTAGGCGGGCGGCCCGAAAAGCGATAGGCTTTATGCAATCCAAGTCCGCCGCGCATCCTAACCATAAATACTCCGATCATGCGTACCTCCTCCTTCCTCCTCCTGCTCGGCGCCCTGGCGCTCGCAGGCACCCTCAGCGCCCAAGGCCTCGGCGAGGTCCGCGGCCGCGTATTCGACACCGAGGGCAATTCCTTGCCGATGGCCAGCGTGTACTCCAAAGTGAATGGCGAACTCTTCGGCACCACCACCGACCTGGATGGACGCTTCGTGCTGAAACCGCTCGCTCCCGGCAACTACGCCATCACCATCTCGTATTCCGGGAGGCAGCCCTGCGAGTACGCCAGCGTCTCCGTGGTCGCCGATCGTGCCTCCTACCTGCCCGATACCAAGTTGCGCGGGATGGAATTGCCCCCCATCGTCATCCGCGGCACCATCAGGCCCTTGATCGAGAAGGACGACCCCAGCCGCATGACCCTCCTCGCTGCCGAGATCGCCAAGGACCCCAACATCCGCAACCCGATCCAGTTCCTGGGCAAGACCTTCGCAGGCGTGACCCCCGCACCCAACGGCGAAGGCCTGTACTTCCGCGGCTCGCGCACCGAGAACATGGCCACCTTCCTCGATGGGGTGAAGATCGCCGGCGCCGTGCCCAACATCCCGCCTTCGGCGATCAGCAGCGTGAGCGTGTACACCGGCGGCCTGCCCGCGCGCTATGGTGATGTGACCGGAGGCGTGGTGGTGATCGAGACCAAGAGCTATGCGGAGATGGTGCAGCACGCCCGGCGCATGGCCGCGATGCGCACAGAGGAAGAAGGCGATACGTTTGACTGATTACCAATGCTGCTTCGCCGAAGAGCCGCCGCACAAGGCACGGACGAGGATCTGGTGCTCGCCTTCAAGGGCGGGCATCAGCCTTCGTTGGCAGCCCTCTGGGACCGCTATGCGCACCTGCTCTTCGGCGTGGGCATGAAGTACCTCAAGGATCCCGACCGCGCCAAGGACCAGGTCGTGGAGCTCTTCGCCGTGTTGCCAGAGCTGCTCGGCAAGCATAGCGTCGAGCGCTTCCGTCCGTGGGTGCATACTGTGATGCGCAACCGCTGCCTGCTGGCATTGCGCGGCGATGCGCGCCATGCCCGCGTGGATGATGCGCACGCGATCGATCTCGTCGCGGAGGAAACGGAGGACCGCGTGCTCCAGGAAGCCACTTTGCAGCAGCTCGAAGCCGCCATCGCCCGCTTGAACGACGCGCAGCGCATGTGCATCACGCTCTTCCATCTTGAGCACCGCAGCTACCAGGAAACAGCCGCCCTCACGGGCCTCACCATCGAACAGGTGCGCAGCCATCTCCAGAACGGGCGCCGCAACCTCCGAATCCAACTGCTCAGCCATGCCGACCAGAACAGCTGACGAGTACCCCTTCGCTCCGCGCCGGACGCTCACGCGCGACGACCTGCAGGCTTATGCCGATGGCCGCCTGCCGCCCCAACGCATGCACGAAGTGGAGCAGGCGCTCGAGGCCGATGCGCTCGCGCGCGAGACCGTCGAGGGCCTTCGCATGCCGGGCGCGTCTGCCGGATTGAAGGCGCTGGATGCCGTGCGGCCCGAAGGTGCCAGCACGATCAACGGATGGGCCATCGGCGCGCTGGTGGTGGCCGTGGGCCTTGGTGCCTGGGCCCTGCTCGAACCGCGCGATGCGCGCGTGGAGCCCGAGGAGAGCGCTGTTGGAGTGAGCGTGCCGGAGACGATGCCGCCGCTGCGCACGGAAGAGATCACCGCCGCGCACGAGCAGCCCGAATCGCTGCTGATCGGCCACGAGGACAGAGCGCTGCATGCCGCGCGCGCCTTGCGACAGCCGAATAGGGTGGACCCCGAACCGCTCGCGCGCGATGAAGGCATAGCGCCGATGAGCAGCAGGCCAACCACTGTTGATCGCAGGGCCGATATCGCCGTTCCGCGTGTGGAGCGCAAGCGGAAATCATCACGCCAGCTCGTCTTCCTGCACGGCCTCAAGCTCGTTCATCCGCAGGAGCTTTACACCGCCGACCCGGTGCTCGCTCTGGCCGATGCCGGCGTGGCAGCCCGCTTCGCCGATGCTGCTTCGGCACGCGCGACGAACGAGGCGATGATGATGGGCTACCTCGATTTCATGGAAGGCGCTATCGCTCGCTTCGCGGCCAGCGAGCACAAGGGCTGCCTCGACGACCTGCGTTTCGTGCTGAACCAATATCCCGACGATGTGAACGCGCTCTTCTACGCCGGGCTATGCAGCTACAACCTCGGGCTGTACGCGCGGGCCTCGGCCTTGCTGCAACGCGCCGCCACGCATCCGGTGGATGTGTTCGACGAGGAAGCTGTCTGGTACGGCGCGCTCACCAAGGAGCGATTGGAAGACAACGATGCGGCGCGAGCGGCCTTCGAGCGAATCGCCGCGCAAGGCGGATTCTACGCAGCGAGCGCCCGGGCCCGGTTGGCGCGTTAGGCCGGCATCAGCGCACCAGCGTGACGTGCCCGATCACGGAACGCTCCTCCTGGTACGGCAGCTTGTAGAAGGCGCGGTAGAGATACACGCCATCCTGCGAGAGCACGCCATTGTACATGCCGTCCCATTTCTGCTCCGGGTCGTCGGTCTCGTAGATCAGTTCGCCCCAGCGGTTGAAGACGAGCACCTTGAATTCCTCGGGATCGCATTCGCCCACCCATGCCCACGCATCGTTCTCGTCATCGTTGTTCGGCGTGAAGGCGTTCGGGATCCAGATGCTGCATGAATCGGAGCAATCGTACACCATGAGCGAGCGCTGTATGGTGTCGATGCCGCACGAGAGCGTCGCGATCAAGGTCACCGGCACTTCGCCTTCGGCATTCATCATCACCTCGGGGTCGATCGCGGTGCTCGCTCCTGCGAAGCCGCTGAAGTCCCACTCCGCGCTGACGACCGTGCTATCGGCGATCAAGGTGAAACTCGCGAGCTCCTGGATGCAGCGTCCCTCGAACGCGAAGTCGGCCGCGCAGAGGCACATCACGGTGTCGATCATCGCGAGAGCGCTGTCCGAGCAGCCATTGAGGTCGATGACGGTGATCAGGAAGGCGCCGCTATCGGCCACGGCGGTGGGGTCCACGACCGTCACACCGCTGAGCGTGTAGCTCGCATTCATGCCGCTCACCGGGAACGCGGTGCTCAGATCGACCGTTTGCCAGGGACAGAGCGTGTAGGCCTGATCCGGGCCGAGCTGCGGGTTCGGGTTCACGGTGAAGCTCACGAGTGCGGTATCCGTGCAGGCGAAGCCGTTGGCGGCGATCACCTGGTAATCACCAGGCGCGTTCGCCGCGGTCGGTGTTCCAATGGCGGCGCCGTTCAAGGTCCAATCAGCTGTGAGCCCTGTGAGTTGGAACAACGCGGTGAGGTCGAGGCTGTCGCCGTCGCAGATGGATGCCAGCGCATCGCCGCCGAGGCTTGGCGCCGCATTGAACTGGATCGTGGCGACCGCCGTGCTCGAACAACCGGCCGGACTGGTGGCGGTGAGCGCATAACTGCCAGCGACGGTCACCGTTGCGGGATCCGCGATGCTGGTGCCATTCAGCGTCCAATCCGCGGAGCTGCCAACCGTATTGTACAGCGCGGTGAGGTCGACGCTGGTGTTGTCGCAGGCCGTCACCTGCTGATCGGGGCCGAGCACCGGGTTGGGCAGCACGTTGAGGTTCACGAGAGCCGTATCGGCGCAAGAGGAAGCGTCGGACGCGATGAGCATGTACGTGCCTGGCGTGCTCACGCTGGTTGGATCCGTGACAGCGGATGCGCCGATGGACCATGCCGTGTTCAGGCCGGTGGTGCTGATGGCGGATGTGAGATCATACGTCTCTCCGTTGCAGATCGAGCCTTGCGCATCCGGGCCCAGTTGCGGCGCAGGTGAGATGCCGAGCGTTGCTATGGCCAGATCGCTGCAGCCATCGGCGTTGCTGGAGTAGAGGACGTAATCCCCGGCCGCGCTCACCGCCGTCGGGTCGAGCACAGGGGCGCCATTGTACGTCCAGACGTTGTTGATGCCAGCGGACGGGAAGACGTTGCTCAGGTCGAAGGCGAGATTCGAGCAGCTGGACACCTGAATGTCCGGCCCAAGATCCACACCGGGGCTTTGCGCCACGCTCACGATCGCATCGTCCGTGCAACCGTCGGGCGTGGTGGCGATCAACTGGTAATCGCCGGGCTGATCAGCGGACTGCGGTGAGGTGAAGAGGGCACCGTTGAAGTACCACTCCGTCTGCATGCCAACGGTAATGAACAGCCCGGTAAGGTCCACGCTGGCACCCGGGCAGATGCTTGCCGCTTGATCCGCTCCGAGCGCATTGGCCGCGCCGAAGCTCAAGGTTACCAAGGCGGTATCTCCGCAGCTTCCTCCATTGCCGGCAATCAGCTGGTACGTTCCAGGATTGACCGCTGCCGCAGCCGAGGCGGTTGAGATGATCGTGCCATTGTACGACCAACTCGGCAGCTCCCATCCTTGCAAGGAGAAGAGGGTAGTGAGGTTCACCGGCGTTGCATCGCATTGCGTAAGGCTGATATCCGGGCCTAGATCGATCGGCGGTACCGCATTCACCATGAATGTCGCGGAATACATGCAGCCGTCCCACGGGTCAAACGCATTGATGTAATACTCGCCACCGATGCTCACAGCAGATGGATCGGGTAACGGCGTCCAGCCGTCGGGCGCGTAATAGGTGTATTGGTAGCCGCTTCCGGTCTCGTAGTAAGCCACCAAATCCACCGTTTCCCCAGGGCAGATCGTTGCGGCGCCGAACGGAATGCTTCCCAAGCAAGGTGGTGGCCCATTGAACGCGATGGTGAAACCACCGCTGTTGCTGCTGCCGTCGAACCAGCCCGGGTTCCAGCCGCTACCATCCGGGTTGCCGGTGCCGGGATTCGGCCCGCCAGCGCACGCGGTGTCGATCACCGTGATCGTCCATGTGCCGTCCGCATTCTCCCAATCGAACACGCTCAGATCACCGCCTTGCGGGGAGAAGAACCCAGTGAAGGGGGCAGTGCCGGTGGTAATGGACGGAAAGCCCGCACTGAACACGGTGTTGGTGTAGTTCTGCCCGCCGGCTCCATTGAACGCGGATAAGAGAAGCACGGTGCCCGCTGGTGAGGTCAAGGTGATCTGCAAGAACTCCGGATGATCGGTGGTGATGTTCATCCCGAGCGCGACCAAGGAGTACGTCCACCAACCTGAGCCCCATGGCGAGAGTTGCCCGATGCCGGAGACATTCGCCGTGAAGGTGCTGGTATCGCAGGGTGGGATCGGGCCGCTCGTGAACGGGATGACGACTCCTTGCGCGCGCACCGGGGCGACGCAGGTCAGGAAAGCGGCCAAGGCCAGGCAGAACGAGAGGACTTCGCGGCGCAATGACATGGGGTTGACCCGGCGGATCGGGCGAAAACTAGCTCTCGCTGCTCACCTGACGAGCGACCCCGGGGTTCGGTTGCCGCTTCGGAACTCGATGGCCTCGTCCTGGTGTGCCAACGAAGGAGCGCGATACGCCTCAATCCAAGGCGATGAGGTTCACGCTCGCCAGGCGTGTGCCGCGCGACAGAAGCGAGCAGCGGTAAGCCCCGGTGCCAGCCGCATGGCTGTAAGCAAGGATCTGACCCTTGGCCAGCACCGGTACCATCGAGCGGTGCACCACGCCCCCCTTCGCGTCATGAACGATCATCTCCACCTGATCCAAGGTAGCGCCATCCCAACGCAGTTCCGTTCGGTCCGCGAACGGGTTCAACAGGACGGAGAGGAAGGACACGGACGGCGCTCGTTCAGGCATGCCGATGGGCGCGCAGTTCAATCCGTACGGCAGGTCGTCCACGGGCGCTTGCGGCGTGGCGGCATCGTTGGCGCGCACCACCTCGTTGGTGAACATGCTGGTGATGCCCTGCGCGTCGATCCCCGCCACGCTCACGAAGTACACGCCTGGCGACACCAGGTTGGGGATCAGGAAGCTGGTCTGGTCGGTGCGGTACACCGCATCGAAGTAGCCCGCGCTCTGCGAGCTGCGCACGCCCACGCGGAACTCCACGTGCTCCGGCAGGCCGGTGATCACCGCGCGCAGTCCGGTGGGCTCATCCATCAGCGCGAAATTGGGAGGCGGCGGGCCGTGCGCCATCAGGGTGGCCGCCATGCCGTTGATCACGGTGTTGCGTGCGAGGTAGTTGAAGTCCACGAAGAGCGTATCGAGCGTGCCATCGCCGTTGAGGTCGAGGCCGAGCACATCATCACTGGTGTGCTGGCGGTCCTCGTATCCTTCTTGATCCGGATCGCCATCGCCATGCTCATTGGCCGATGTGAAGCGCACACTGGGCCAGCCTGCTTCGCGGAACGGGATGTGGTCGCCTCCGCGCCCGATGCGGTCCTCGCGCTCCATCACGCTGATCAGCATCGGCACGGGCACCGCGTCACTCAGCTTCTCATCGTAGCTCAGTCGGATCGCGCGCGCCAGGCCGCGCACCGCGCTGTGCGAGAAGATCCGGAACTGCAGGCTGTCCACTTCGTTGATCACGCCGCAGCCCGGCGGCGATGCCGTTCCGCCGCAGAGGATCCCGCCTACCACATCGTTGTTCAGCACGGCAGCGATCGAGATGCCCTCCTGCTGGCAGAGCTGGGCCATGGCCTGCGCGCCCAGCAGGCCGTGCTCCTCGCCGGTGGTGAGCATGAAGACGAGCGTGTGGGTGAAGGTGAAGCGGCTCATCACGCGCGCCAGTTCCATCACCAGGGCGCTGCCGCTGCCATTGTCCTCGGCGCCGTGCGCGGTGCAGGCTGGATCGCAGCCGTCCTCGCAACGGCTGTCGAAATGCGCTTCGATCAGCACGATCCGGTGGTCCGTGATGCTCGCGCCCGGAAGCACGGCCACCACGTTGCGCCAGTCCTGCCCGCTGCCGCAGTTGAGCGGTTCGTTGGCGTAGTCGAAGCGCACGTACCCGGAGAGCAATCGCCCTTGATTCTCCCCGCTCCATTGCTCGAATCTGCCCAAAGCCCAACGCCGCGCGGCGCCGATGCCCGTGGTGGCGCTCAGCGTATCGCTGTACGTGTTGCGCGTGCCGAACGACACCATGCGCTCCAGGTGCGCGCGCAGCGAATCGGCGTTCACCGCAGTGCGCAAGGCGCAGATGATCTCCGCGTGGTCGTCGATCACGTCGCTCGCCGCGTATGCGGCAGGATCGTGCTCGCCCTTCATGGCCTGCAGCGCGGCCGCGTTGGTGAAGGAGATGTTGCTCACCTGCGCGTTAACCGCGATGGATGCAGCAAGGGCGAGGAGGAAGGAGAGGGTGCGCATGGCGGGTAGCTCGATCGAAGGTAGGCGGCGCACCGGCACCAACTCGCACAAGCAGGAAGGCGTCCGCGGGTATCTTCGCCGACCTTCAATCGCCCCATGCGCATCTCTTGGAACTGGCTGCGCCAGTACATCGATACGGACCTCACGCCGCAGCAAGCGGCAGTCATCCTCACCAGCACCGGTCTGGAAGTGGAAAGCGTGGAGCCGCACGAGCCTGTGAAGGGCATGCTGCAAGGGGTGGTGGTGGGCCATGTGCTCGAATGCGCCAGGCATCCCGATGCCGACCGCCTTAGCCTCACTGCGGTCGATATCGGCCAGGGCGAACCGCTGCGCATCGTGTGCGGCGCGCCGAACGTGGCAGCGGGGCAGAAGGTGCTCGTGGCCACCGTGGGCGCCACCTTGAGGATGAGCGACGGCGGCAGCCTCACCATCAAGAAGAGCAGGATCCGCGGGCAGGAGAGCAATGGCATGATCTGCGCGGAGGATGAGCTCGGACTCGGCCAGAGCCACGAGGGCATCCTCATCCTCCATCCCTCCGCAGTGCCCGGCACGCCCGCCGCGCAGCAGCTCGGCCTGGTTAGCGATCATGTGCTCGAGATCGGCCTGACGCCCAATCGCACCGACGCCATGGGGCATGCGGGCGTAGCGCGCGACCTCATCGCGGCGATCAACTACCGCGAGGGAAAGCAACTGGAGTTGAAGCTGCCCGACGTCTCGGCCTACGCGCAGGACGATGACGCGCGTGGAACCCCGGTGGAAGTGAAGGACGCGCTGGCCTGTCCGCGTTACTGCGGCGTCACGCTGACTCATGTGAGGGTGGCGCCCTCGCCGAAATGGCTGCAGGACCGCTTGCTCGCCATCGGGCTCAAGCCGATCAACAACGTGGTGGACGTCACCAACTACGTGCAGCATGAGCTCGGACAGCCGTTGCATGCCTTCGATGCCGACCGACTCGCCGGGCAACGCATATTGGTGCGCAAAGCCGCGCAGGGTGAAGCCTTCACCACGCTCGATGGCAAGGAGCGCAAGCTCGATGCGGAGGACCTCGTGATCGCCGATGCCGAGAAGCCCGCGTGCATCGCCGGTGTCTTCGGCGGCCTCACCAGTGGCGTGGGCGATGCCACCGCCACCGTCTTCCTCGAAAGCGCCTGCTTCGATCCCGCGCACGTGCGTCGCACCGCGCGCCGTCATGGCCTGAACACCGATGCCTCCTTCCGCTTCGAGCGTGGCGCCGATCCCGAGATCACCGAGTACGCATTGCGTCGCGCAGCACTGCTGCTGAAGGAAGTAGCTGGTGCGCGCATCGCATCGGCGATCACCGACATCGATCACGGAAGGCGCAGCAAGGCCGAAGTGAAACTGCGCTTCGCGGACGTGGAGCAGCTCACCGGCATCGCCATCGCGCCGGATGACATCGTGCGCGCGCTTGAGTTGCTCGACTTCCACGTGATGGACCGCAACGCGCAGGGCATCACCGTGCAAGTTCCGGGCAACCGCGCCGATGTGCGCCGCCCCGCCGATGTGATCGAGGAGATTCTGCGCATCCACGGCTTCGACCGTGTGCCGCTGCCCGCGCGGCTCATGGCACCGCCCGTGCTGCACGAGGCGCTCACCTTGGAATCGCTGCGCCGCGATACCGGTGCGCATCTCGCTGCGCGCGGCTTCCGTGAGATCATGACACCGTCGCTGGTGAGCCAGCAACGCAGCGCCACTAGCGGCGTAGCGAACGAAGCGCAGCTCGTGCGCCTGAGCAATCCGCTCAGCACCGAGTTGGATGCGCTGCGCCCCACGATGCTCTTCGGCGCGCTGCTGGTCATGGCCCACAACGTGAACCGCCAACAGCGCGACCTGCGCTTCTTCGAGCGTGGACGCGTGTACGCGGCGCAAGGCGAAGGCGCGCGTGAGACCGAGACGCTGTCGATGGCCATCACGGGCCGCCGCTGGAACGACAATTGGCGCAGCGATGATCGATCGAGCGCGCGCGCCGATGCGCAGGAGGAAGTGGAAGCGCTCCTCGCACGCCTCGGCCTCCGTGGCCAATGGTCTGATGCCGAGCATCCGTTGCTCGATGCCTGCGCCGAGCTGCACGTGCAGAAGCGCTTGATCGGCGTGCTCGGCCAGGTGAAGCTCAAGGAATTGAGGAGCGCGGATCTGAATCAGCCGGTCTTCTGCGCCGAGCTGAACGAGGAAGCCCTGCTCGATGCCTGTCGCGCGGCCACCATCACCTACGCCGAGGTGCCGCGCTTCCCAAGCGTGCGCCGCGACTTGAGCCTCTTGGTGCCCGATGCCGCGCGCTTCGAGGAGCTGCGCCGCATCGCCACGCAGGCCGAACGCAAACTGCTGCGCGAGGTGGGCCTCTTCGACGTGTTCCAAGGCGACAAACTGCCCGCAGGCCGCAAGAGCTACGCGCTCAGCTTCATCCTGCGCGATGAGGAGAAGACCCTCACCGACGA
>CAZFBP010000055.1:0-14089 GCA_964517255.1 uncultured Chryseobacterium sp. | reverse complement strand
CCCGATGCCGCCAAGGCCCGCGATGCGTTCTACTTACGGGCCGTGGCCGAATGGGGGTGGCATCCGCTGCTTCTGCTCATGGCCAAGCCAGCCGCCGACAGCACCGGCTCCGAATTCCAGACCGTGGCCGGGGTGCGCTATGCGGAGTACATCAAGCTCGACCTCGACATGCGCTGGCGCCGCATGCTCCACGACCGCAGCAGCGTGGCCTTCCGCGTGGCGGGCGGTGCGGCCAATCCGTACGGCAACCTGGGCGTGCTGCCCTTCGAGAGCAGCTACTTCGTGGGCGGGGCCAACGGCTTGCGCGCTTGGCGGGCTCGCTCTGTAGGCCCTGGCGCCTTCAGCGAGCCGCTGGTGGCCTACGACCGCATCGGCGAGATGCGGCTGGAAGGCAACGCGGAGTACCGCTTCAAGCTGATCGGCTTCCTGGAGGGCGCGCTCTTCGCCGATGTGGGCAACATCTGGAACCTGCGCTCCAACGACAAGCAGCCCGGAGCGGTCATCAGCTCTGAGTTCCTGAGCGAATTGGCCGTGGGCACAGGCGCCGGTGCGCGCTTCAATTTCGATTTCTTCATCGTGCGACTGGACGTGGGCCTGC
Organism: uncultured Chryseobacterium sp.; assembly: GCA_964517255.1. Classification (GTDB taxonomy): domain Bacteria; phylum Bacteroidota; class Bacteroidia; order Flavobacteriales_F; family PHOS-HE28; genus PHOS-HE28. The sequence goes on along the minus strand of CAZFBP010000055.1, from coordinate 13,491 downwards.
AGACCAAGGACCCTTCGCTGCCCAAGGGTGAGCGCTGGCTCTTCCAGCCCAAGGATGAGCACGAGGCGAACCTGAGCCAATTGCTCGGCCAGCCTTTCCGGTACCGGCCCGAGGTGAATTTCAACCTCGGCATCGGCTATCCGTTCTGAGCCGCATGCCACTCGGGTAGATTCGCGGCATGGCCTGGCTCGGCGGCGCGCTCTTGATCATGGCCTTGGCATACGTGGGCGTGGTGGCCTTCTACTGGATCTTCCAGGAGCGCTTCATCTTCCTGCGCCTCGATGCCGCCCCGCGCAAACGCTACCGGTTCGGCGGCTACCGCGAGTGCTGGCTCGAAAGACCCGACGGGGCGCGCTTGCACGCCCTCTGGTTCAAGGCACGCGAATCGCGCGGAGCCGTGCTTTACTTCCACGGGCATTCCGGCAACGTTAGGCGCTGGGGCCGGATAGCCGCGCGCTTCACCTCACTGGGCCACGACGTGCTGATGCCCGACCCGCGTGGATACGGCAAGAGCAGCGGACGCATGAGCGAGCGCGCCTTGATCGAGGACGCCCTGGCCTGGTTCGATTGGCTCGCCGCGCAGGAAGGCACTGAACGCATCACCCTCTATGGACGGTCCTTGGGCAGCGCGCTGGCCACGCCCGTGGCCACCGAGCGCGCTGCGCGCATGCTCCTGCTGGAGACGCCCTTCAATAACCTGATCGATGTGTGCTGGTCGCAGGCACCGCTGCTTCCCTACCGCTGGCTGCTGCGCTACCCCTTCCGCAATGACATCGCGATCCAGCAGGCGCGCTGCCCGGTGCGCATCTTCCATGGCACGCGTGACGCGCTGGTGCCCCTGGCCTGCGCCCTGAAGCTCTACGCCGCCGTGCCCGCAAGCCTCGACCGTGAGGCCATCGTCGTGGAAGGCGCGCACCACAACGACCTCTACCACTTTCATCGGTTCCGTGAGGCGCTGCGCAAGGCACTGGCCTGAGGGCGCGGGCCGCCCTTCACCTACATTCGCGGCCCCTGCAGAACAGGCCACAACACCACCCCATGACCATCCGCATCCTCACCTCGCTCTTCGGCATCGCCTGCCTCACCGCCTGCTCGCAAGGCCAGAAGGACCGCGTGCCCCTCGCCAACCAGATCGACTCGGTGAGCTACGCCATCGGCGCCGACATCGGCGGCAACTTCAAGCGCAACCAACTAGCCGACGTGAACGTGCAGGCGCTGGCCATGGGTTTGAGGGACGCGCTGGACAGCACCACGCTGATGGATCCCGCCGTGGTCGAGAAGGTGGTGCAGGGCTACATGATGAAGATGCAAGAGAAACGCATGGCCGAGGACATGGCCAAGGCCGAGGAGAACCGCGTGGCCGGCGAGAAGTTCCTAACGGAGAACGGCAAGCGCACCGATGTGGTGACCACATCCAGCGGGCTGCAGTACCAAGTGATGAAGATGGGCAGCGGCCCCAAGCCCACCGCCGAGCAACAAGTGAAGGTGCACTACCATGGCACACTCATCGACGGCACCGTGTTCGACAGCTCGGTGGATCGCGGTGAGCCGATCACCTATCCGGTGAACGGTTTCGTGAAAGGCTGGCAGGAAGCGTTGCAGATGATGCCCACTGGCAGCAAGTGGAAACTGTACGTGCCCAGCGAGCTCGGCTACGGATCGCAGAGCGCACCGGGCGGCAAGATCCCCGGCAACAGCGCCCTGATCTTCGAGATGGAGCTGCTGGAGATCGTGAACTGAGCCAGCGCGCTCAAGGCGTCTCGGGAAGCGGCATCCAGTGCGTGACCTCGCTGAAGAAGCGGTTGCTGGTGCCCTCGCCCATCCACAAGTGCGGCGGACCGTCGTAGCCGGTCCTGCTCGCGTTCTTCAGGAAGAAATCCAAGGCGAAGCGCATCACCACCACGGGGCGCTCCTCGGAAGCGCCGGTCTTGCCCGGCAAGTACACCTTGTTGCGAGGCAGGTAGCAGAGCACGCGCTGGCCATTGGCAGGCAATCGGTCTGAGACGGGGATCCAGGTGCTCACGGGTGTCGCCGCAGTGCCGCGGGACGGCCAAGGTAGGCGGCTCAGCACTGCGGCTCCAGCGGCACCGCGTCGGCGAGGATCAGATCGAGCGTGAGCTGTACGGCTTGGCGCGCCAATGCCTTCGTGCGCTCATCGCTCTCGCCGAAGAGCTTCTCCGATTCCTTCTTCAGCAGGTAGCGCAGCAGGTCGTCGTGGATGTCGAGCTGCGTGGCGGTGACCATGCCCTTGCTGGAATGGCACCATTGCCACAACAGGCGCAAGGCGAGGCGCAGCGATGAGCGGTCGTGCAGGCGGCTGCCTTGCACCACCCACGCGGTGCCCTGCCAACGGAACACCAGCGCACGCAGGATGGTGCGGATGGCGCCCACGAGGCTTTCCACGGTGATGGCGCCCTCGGGCCTGCGCACCAGATCGGCGGGTACCACGGCCACTTCACGCAGGTAATCGAATTGGTTGGCGAGGGGCATCGACTTGTTGAACTCGGTTATCGCGGCGTTCACCGTATCGATGTGCACCACCATGGTGCCGTCGAAGCCATCGGCGGCCTCGCGCTCCTTGTCGGCCAGCATCTCCTGGTAATCGGGCTTGAGGCGTGCGGGGTCCAGCGGCGGCAGCACGAAGCTGGGCGAGCCGATGGCGTGGCAGCCGCGGCGGTGGCACACGCCGATGAGGTGCAGGGCGAGCGCGCGCAGGAAAGGCGCGTTGAGGCCGATGGACTCGCGGTCGGGGAACACCGGTGAGTCGGGGCCGTGGAAGATGGCGATGTGATCGGCTGCATAGCCCTGCGGGTCGATGCTCAGGCCGGCAGCGTGGTGCATGAGCTCGAAGAGGACCTCATCGGCCTCGAGCGCGCCGGGCACCGAATCGATCATCACGGTGGCGCGGATCGTCCCGCGTGGCAGGTCCGCGAACTGCTCCACTTCATCGAACAGCTGCGACCAGAGCCGCGCGTCCATGTGGCCCTGCACATCGCGCAGCAGCAGGTAGAGGCCGCCTTGGCGCTTGGCCAACTGCGCCATGGCATGCACGCCCATCACGGCCAGGTCGAGGAACGCAGCGGGCGCTGGCTCTCCCCGAACCAGCACGCTCGGTTCCAGCACGTGCAATGGCCGCGGGCCAATGATGAGGCGCGTGGATGAGCGGGGATTGGCCCGCACACGACCTTCCGAAGGATCGAGGTAGGCGATCTCCATGCGGGCGGCGCGCTCCAAGGCGCGATGCGCGCGCGTCACGCTCCAGGCATCGGCGCAGGTGAAGTTCCAGAGATCGGCGATGTAGCTCTTCGCACCGGCGTTCAGGCCATTGATCAGTTCGCTGCGCGTGCAGCCTCCGATGAGCTCCACGCGGCGCTCTTGCATAAGTTCCGGCACAGGGTCGATGCGCCATTCGGTCTGGCGCACATGCGCGGTCTCGGCCAGGTGACCCACATCGCCCGCGGCGAGTTGGTCGCGGCGCTTGGCGCGAATGGAGGCCAATGCCGTGCGCCTGGGCTCGAAACGGTCCATCAGCAACTCGAGCAGCTCATGCACGCGAGGCCCGAGGGCGCGATCCACTGAAACGGCTTCCATGCGGGGAAAGGCCCGGCTTCTACGCGCGAAGCCCCTTCCCGGTTGTGCGGGGCTGCGGAGCCGCTCAGGTCGCCGATTCCAGCCGTGGGTCGCGGGCGGCCAAGGCACTCAACCGCGGGTGCATCACGGCGAAGAAGAGCGGCGGGATGAAGCTCATGAGCATGGTGCCTGGGTAGCCCGTGGGCAGCTGCGGCGCCGCGCTGATGCTGTGCAGCGCCTGGTACTTCTTGCTCGCCTTCCAGTGGTGATCGCTATGGCGCGTGAGCTCGAAGAGCGTGAGCCGCCCCAGCAGGTGATCGCTGTTCCAGGAGTGCACGTGCTCCACGCGGCGGTGCAGGCCTTTCGCATCGCGCTTGCGCCGCAGGCCGTAGTGCTCGATGTAATTCACCGTCTCCAGAAGAAGCGCGCCGATCAGCGCAGCGGACAGGAAGGCCAGCAGCGCCTTCGCGCCCAGGGCCAGCGCGATCGCCGCCAGCAGCCCTCCCTGCCAGAGCAGGGCGTGGATCATCTCGTTGCGCCAGCCGTAGGGCGCACGGCCCGCCTTGCGCTGGCGCTCCGCCTCGATGCGCCATGCGCTGAGATAGCTGAAGAGCACGCTGCGCAGCCAGAACGCATAGAGCCATTCGCCGTGTCGCGCGGTGGCTGGATCCTCTTCAGTGGCTACCCTGCTGTGGTGCCCCCGGTTGTGCTCGATGATGAAGTGCATGTAAAGGCTGGTGAGCAGGAGCATGCGCGCGAGGTCGCGCTCCCACCGTGTGGCGCGGTGCCCGAGCTCGTGCGCCACGTTGATGCCGTAGATGCCGCAGAGCAGGCCCATGGAGCCGATGCGCCCGACGAGCTCGAAGCCCGTGAGGCCCGGCTCGCCCACCTGCAGCAGGAAGAGCACGAGCAGGCCCCATTGCACGGGCACCATGAGGTACACGAGGATGTCGAAGAGCGGCTCGCGCAGCGCCAGGGCCTCCTCCTCGGGACTGAGGTTGCCGGGGCGGCGCGGCAATAGCAGATCGGCCATGGGCACCACCACGAAGGCGTGCAACGGTAAGGCCCATGTCCACGGGCCATGGCCGAGCAGGCTCACGAGTCCCCAGGCCGGCACGATCAGCGTGATCAAGTAGCGCAGGGCGCGCAAGCGGATGCGTCGCTCCAAGCGATCCTGCGGCGGGGCGGATGGCATGCTCCGAAGGTAGAGGCGCGCAGCGAGGCGCGTAGGAATGCCCCCTGTACCTTCGGCGCCCCGATCGCGGAGACCATGCGGATCCCAACCCTTCTACCGGCCATCATGCTCGCAGCAAGCACCACGGCGCAGCGCAGCGCCATCGCCTTCACCGAATTCGACCTCGACAACGGACTGCACGTGATCCTGCACGAGGACCATGGCACGCCCATCGTGTGCGTGAGCGTGATGTACCATGTGGGCAGCAAGAACGAGGACCCCACGCGGCGGGGCTTCGCGCACTTCTTCGAGCACCTGCTCTTCGAGGGCAGCGAGCACATCGGCCGCGGCGAATTCAGCAAGCATGTGGAGAAGGCTGGCGGCGTGCTCAATGCCAACACCACGGCCGACCGCACCTACTACTACGAGGTGCTGCCCAGCAATCAGCTGGAACTGGGCCTTTGGCTGGAGAGCGAGCGCATGCTGCACGCCAAGGTGGACCAGAAGGGCGTGGACACGCAGCGCGAAGTGGTGAAGGAAGAGCGCCGGCAGCGCTATGAGAACCAGCCTTACGGCACCATCCTGCTCGAAGCGCTTGACCGCGCGTACACCACGCATCCGTACAAGTGGCCCACCATCGGCTTCATGGAGGACCTGAACGCCGCGAGCGAAGCGGATTACCAGGCCTTCTACAAGCGGTTCTACGTGCCGAGCAATGCCGTTCTGGTCATCGCTGGCGACATCGACCCGGCGAATGCGCGCGCGTTGGCCACGAAGTACTTCGCCGACATTCCGCGAGGCGCCGCCGTGCAGCAGCCGCAGGTCGAGGATCCCGGCCCCACGGGCGAGGTGCGCGCCGTGGTGCATGACCGCATCCAGCTGCCCGCCGTGGTGCTCAGCTACCGCATCCCGCCCACCGGCTCCGCCGATTTCTATGCCGTGGAATTGGTGAACCGCCTGCTCAGCAGCGGCAACAGCAGCCGCCTGAACCGCGCGCTGAAGGATGAGCAGCAGAAGGCCATCGCCACGGGCGCCTTCAGCCTGCCCTTCGAGCAGGGCGGCCTGGCCATCCTCTACGCCATCGCCAACATGGGCGTGGAAGCCAATGCGCTGGAGGCCGCCATGGACGCCCAGGTGAAGCGCATCCAGGACGAAGGCGTGCCCAAGGCCGAGTTCGACAAGTTGCTGGCCCAATTGGAGATGGAGAGCGTGAACGACCGCAGCCGCATCGCGGGAATCGCCAACGACCTGGCGCGCTGCCACCTGCAATTGGGCGACACCAAACTGGTGAACACCGAGATGGACCGCTACCTCGCCCTGGGCCCGGCCGACCTGAAGCGTGCCGCTCAGCAGTTCTTCAAGGCCGATGGGCGCGTGGTGCTGCATTACCTTCCGGCTTCGCAGAAACAACAATGATCCGGCGCCCATGAAGAACCTCGCCGCGCCTTCCCTCCTGCTCGCAGGACTTCTGATCCAACCCGTCGTGATGAACGCACAGATCGACCGCAGCCGGCCACCCGCGCCTGGCCCCGCCCCCACCGTGAACGTGGGCGCGCACGAACTCTTCACTCTGGGCAACGGGTTGCGCGTGATCGTGGTGGAGAACCACAAGCTGCCCAAGGTGGAAGTGCAGCTGCGCTTCGACCATGCGCCACTCGCGCAAGGCGACAAGGCAGGCTACATCGACCTCTTCGGCGAGCTGCTCGAGGCCGGCACCACCAAGCGCGACAAGGCCGCTATCGACGAGGAAGTGGATCGGTTGGGAGCATACCTCACCGCGAATTCCGAGGGCTTGAGCGCCAGCGTGCTCAAGAAGCACCTGGAGCCGCTCATGGAGCTGATCGCCGAGATCACCACCACCCCTGCATTCCCTGAAGCCGAGCTGGACAAGGCACGCAAGCGGGCGCTCAGCAGCGTGGAGCAGCGCAAGGATGACCCAGACGCCATTGCCGACGCCGTGGGCCGCGCCATGACCTTCGGCAGTGGGCATCCCTACGGCGAAGTCGTCACGGAGGCCACCCTGCGCAAGGTGGATCGCGATCAACTCGCGGCCTTCCACGCCAAGTTCTTCCGGCCCGAGGCCGGCTACTTGGTGCTGGTGGGCGACATCACCGCGAAAGATGCGAAGGCCCTGGCCAAGGAGCTTTACGGCAAGTGGAAGCCATCGGCGAAGTACATCGTGGTGGAAGAGGACGGCAGCGAGACCATTCCCGGACTCGGCGCGGTGCGCTTCCTCAAGCAGGCCAAGACGCCCAGCGGCCCGCGCCGCGTGGTGCTGGTGGATCGGCCCGGCGCGGCGCAGTCCATCATCCGCGTGGGCTTCCCGCTCAACCTGCAGCCCAAGGACATCCGCTCCATGGCCGCGCAGGTGATGAACACCATCCTCGGCGGCGGCGTGTTCAATGCGCGCCTCATGCAGAACCTGCGCGAGGACAAGGGCTGGACCTACGGCTCCTACTCCAACTTGGAAGCCGACCGCTTCAACGGGCATTTCCACACCACGGCCAAGGTGCGCACGGCAGTCACCGACAGCGCGGTCGCCGAGACGATCAAGGAATTGGAACGCATGCGCACGGGCCGCGTGAGCGCCGATGAGCTGGAACTGGCCAAGAGCTATATGGCAGGCAGTTTCGCCCGCAACCTCGAAGACCCGCGCACCGTGGCGCGCTTCGCCCTCAACACGCACCTGAACGAACTGCCCGCCGACCACTACGCCACCTACCTCAAGCGGCTCGATGCAGTGACCGCCGATGACGTGCAAGCGGCAGCCGAGGCATTCCTCCACCCGGACAACGCCTTGATCCTGGTGGTGGGCGACAAGCGCAAGCTGCTCGCCAAGCTCGAAGCGCTGAGTTGGAGCGAGAATCCCAAGGTGCTGGAGGTGGACCACAACGCCGAACGGTACATGGAGCAGTTCGAGCGCGTGAAGGGGATCACCGAGAAGGAGGTGATCGAGAAATACCTCGCCGCCATTGGCGGGCGAGAGGCCATCGGCCGCATCAAGGATTTAAGGATGGACATCACCGCCGAGGCCATGGGCAGCGAGTTGCAGATCACCCAGTGGTACGGGCTCGACGGCCTCTTCCGCTCTCAGTACAAGAGCAACGGTTCCACCTTGCAGGAAGAGAGCTACGATGGCGAACGGGCCATGCGCAGCGGCCCGCAGGGGAAGCGCGAGCTGGAGGACATGGAGCTGGGTGAGATGCAATTCAACGGGCACGCGGTGCCCGAGCTGCACTATGCACGCACCGCGGAACGCGTGCTGCTGGCAGGACGCACGCAGATCGATGGCCGCTCAGTGCTGAAGGTGGTCGCCCAGATCGCTTCGGGCGGCAGCGTCGGCGACTATTACGATGAGGGCACGGGCTTGAAAGTACGGCGCGTGGAATACCGCCAGGTCGATGATCAGAATTACACCATCACCACCGACTACGCCGACTACCAGCCCACCGGCGGCGTACAATTCCCGCGGACCATCACGCAGTACGGAGGACCGATGGGTGAGGTGAGCATGAAAGTGACGGCCATCGCCGTGAACCAGAACCTGCAGCCCGCCTTCTTCGCCACCAACCTGCCCGAACGCGTGGTGGAGCCCTACGTGGAGCCCAAGGAGGAGAATCCGTTGGAGGAATCGCCGAAGGAGGAGTGAGGCCCGAATGGCCTGAAATTCGGTCGGTCTTTCCAGCTACAGGCATACATGGGCGGGTGGTCGGAGAATTGGGATACCCAGTATGGGTGAAATACTGGGTCCACTCGGATGCCCCATCGGAATTTGCGACACCTTGGACTCACTTGGAACCTGTAGAATGCGAGCCCACTGCTCTGCGACAACAAACAGCGACTACGGGGCCGAGCGTGTCTTACGCATATCGGCAATCTTGTCCTTCACGCCACCGATGCACTCGGTGACGCATGGTCCGGTAACCTTAAAACTACTCCGATGCAGCGCCTGATTCACCTGCTCCTCGTCCTCGCCTGCGGCCACACCGCTATGGCACAAACTCAGTTCCAGTTGCTTCTGGACACGCTGTCTGGCACGATGCCGATCATGAGGCATAGCATCGTCACGGAAGATGGGCGCGCCATTCTGGCATTCCCCCGGAATAACGGTACAATGCTCGTGATCGCGAATCTGGATGGTAACCCAACCGCCGCGTTCAACCTGGATATCCCCATCTATTCCGGGGGCTCCTCTGATCTGGTGGCCAATCCTGGTGGCGGTGCGGTCATGGCCACGTTGGCGCTGATTGACGACCTCGCTCCACCCCAGGAGCCTTTCGATTCGGCGCGCGTGTCGTTCAAGGTCTGCTCTTTCGGACCACTCAATACTGTAGAATGGGCAAGGACCTACTCCTTCGATTCGGAAACCTCCTTCAGCTCCGGGCCTGGTGCCTACAACACATCAGTGGAACTGAAGACCACGGCGGACGCGATTTTCCTTGGAATCCGTTCGGGCTCACTTCCAGCCCGCGATTGGTTCTTCAAGATCAGCCCCAACGGCGCGCTTCAGTGGTCCGTGGCGCTACAAGAATCCGCATCAAACTCGAATGTGCCGATGCGCATTTCCCCGGCGCTGGATGGTGGCCTCTACTTCGCTCACCGCGAGTCCGATGCCGCGAACAGGACCGTTGTCGTAGGCCGTCTTTCCACTGATGGGGATCTTCTTTGGCAGAAATCATATGACTATACGAACAACGCCATCACCATGGAACTCAATGACCTGGTCACTACGCAAGAAGGCCATCCGATGTGCATCAGCGGGCTTGTCGGTTTTGGACTAGGGTATGGCTACCTTCTCAGGGTGAGCGCGGATGGCAACGCATTCGACGGGCACTTCTATCAGACATCAAGCATGATTGACCATTGGTTCCGCTCTGCGCAGATGCTCGACAACGGCGATTTCCTTGTATTCTCCAACCAAGGGTACTGGACCCGGGACGCGGTGCTGCTGCGCTTGGACGCTGACCTCAACGTTCTCCATGACGCGCGCGTGAGCAGGTCCATGGTTGGGAATGTGGAATTCTCAATGCATCCCACCTCGTTCACCGCGGACGGGGACCAGGTGGTCCTTGCCGGCTCCGTGCGTATGGAGGATCAGATCTTCGGCTACCTGCAGCATCGCCCATCCATCTGGAAGTTCGACCTCACGGATCCGGATGGGTGCATGACGGAGGATACGATGGTGACGCACTATGAGATCCCGTCGAATTTGATCGACGTCGAAGACCTAATGCCGAATGTGGCCGTAGACACGCCTCCGGACTCCACGTCCGAGGAGACCCTTGCATTGACCCCGGTCGACCTCATTCCCACACTATCGTTGTGCGAGCAATTGGTGGGCGTGGACGAATCGCGCTCAACTGAATTGCGCATGTCTGCTAGCCCGAACCCTGTTTATAGGAGCCAAGCGGTCCAGGTCGATGCACCGGGCACTTTAATCTTCGAGATACGATCGGCAACCGGGGCCTTGCTGGCAATGCCCGTGCGCGCGGACTTATCGGGAAAGGCACAGCTGAATGCGGACCTGCCGAGTGGCGCCTATTCCGTGATCGCCCGTGATCGATCCGGCGCGGCCATCGGTCGTGTGAGCCTGATGGTTCTGTGACCCACTGATCGAGCCTTCGAATCCGCTCAAGGTCTCTAGAAGGGACCCTGTCGGAACCTAGGAGAGCCCGAAGGAGTGAGTGAGGTCCGAAAGGCCTCACGACGGATCACGGTTTGAAATCGGGATACAACCTGTATTCGTCCCGCACGCGCCTGAACGCCTCCAGCCCCGGCTGCCAGCTCGCGCGGATCGTCTCCTCGCTCTCGCCGCGCACGATGCGCTCGCGCAGGTCCTTGCCACCTGCGAGCTTGTCGAAGAAAGGGTTGAAGTAGCTCGCCTTCGCGGGTGATTCCTGGTACAGGCCGATGAGCCATTGCAGGTGGATGCGCTTCTCCATACGGCTCTGGAAGGCGCCGTATGCCGAGAGGTCGATGCCCGTGCATTCCTTCCCCTTGTATGGCGGCTCCTTGGCGCCGGGCATGGGCATGGGCGTGAAGCGGTGCGCCCCCACGGGATTGCCGGGGTAGCCGATGCACTGGAAGGGCTTGTCGGTGCCGCGGCCTACGCTCACCACCGTGCCCTCGAAAAGGCCGAGCGACGGATAGAGGTAGATAGCGCTCATGTTCGGCAGGTTCGGTGAAGGCGGCAGGGCGACTTGCGGGAACTGCCCGTGCGCGTAACCCGCGCACGCGATAACCGTGAGATCGCAGCGCATGCCGCCCTTGAGCCAGCCTTCGCCATTGATCATGCGCGCGTACTCGCCGATGGTCATGCCATGCACGAGCGCCACCGGGTGCATGCCCACGAAGGAGCGGTACGCCGTGTCGAGCACGGGGCCATCCACATAGAAGCCGTTGGGATTCGGCCGGTCCAGCACGATCACTTTCTTCTGCTGCTCGAGGGCGGCCTCCATCACGTAGTGCAAGGTGCTCGTGTAGGTGTAGAAGCGCACGCCCACATCCTGGATGTCGAAGAGCAGCACGTCCACGTCATAGAGTTGCTGCGCGCTGGGTTTCTTGCTCTTGCCATAGAGGGAGACGATGGGCAGCCCGGTGCGCGCATCGCGCTGGTCCTTCACCTGCGCGCCTGCGTCGGCATCGCCGCGGAAGCCGTGCTCGGGCGCCAGCACCTTCACCACGTCCACCTTCAAGGCAAGGAGCGAATCGACCAGGTGCGTGGCGCCGATGCGCCCCGTGTGATTGGTGACCACCGCCACCCTTCGGCCCGCGAGCAACGGCAGGTACTCCGTTGTCCGTTCTGCGCCCATCGTGATCTGCGGCGTGCCCACCGAGACGGGGCGCATGACCTGCGCGCCAGCGAGCAAAGGCAGCAGCGCGGCGAACGCGCCTGCGTGCCGAAGGGCACGGGCTATCTTGGCCCGCATCGCCAGCACCGTGGGATTCGCGCACTTCATCGCCAAGCGCATCGTGCGCGGGAACACATCGGGCGCGGAAGGCTTCTCCAGGCCCATCGTGGCGATCGCGGTGCTGGGCATCGTGGTGGGCATGGCGGTGATGATCCTCACGGTGGGCATTACGCGCGGCTTCCAGCGCGAGGTGCGGGCGAAAGTAACCGGGGCCGCCGCGCACCTGCAGATCACGGCCATCGGCCAGACCGACCCGAAAGAGACGCTTCGCATTCCCATCGATCAGTCGTTCTATCCGTGGCTCGATACCGTGCCGGGCATCGCGCATATCCAAGCGTATGCCACCCGCCCTGGCATCATCGAGACGGAGAGTGACATCGAAGGCGTTGTCCTCAAAGGCATCGGGAAGGACTACGACACGCGATTCCTCACGGAGCACTTGATCGCGGGGGCGCTGCCCGCGATCGGCGACTCCGCGCGGCCCATCGACCTGCTGGTCTCCAAGCACCACGCGGATCGGCTGCGCATCAGCACCGATGACACGATCACGACCTACCTGGTGCGCGGCCGCGACGAGATCCGCCCGCGCAAGTTCCGCGTGTGCGGCGTGTACCAGACCGGCCTGGAGCAGATCGATCATAACCTCGTCTTCACCGACATCGATCACTTGCAGCGCTTCGCGCAGTGGGGCCTGAAGGCGGAGATCGATGTCGGCGCGCTGGAATACAATCGCTTCGTCGAACTGAAAGGGCTCGCGTTCGGCGGCGACAGGCTCTACACCTACGAATGGCCCGGCACCGATTGGGAAGGACCCGGCCCGCACAGGGTGCAGCTCTATGAGCGCTACGTGCCCAACATGCCGAACGGCGCGTACGGCCGCGAACCGAAGGACACCACCTTCACGCTCGTGGTGCACGATGCCGATCGAACGATCCCTGATACCGCCGTCGTGCGCATCTTCCCCGATTCGCTCTCGTGGATGATTTCCAGCCTGGGAACCGACCTGATCGTCGGAAGCGTGCGCGTGGAGCGCAGCGGCAGCGGCGGCAGCTACGACAAGTACTGCGGCGGCTTCGAGGTGATCCTCGACCGCTTCGAGGACGTGCCGCACTTCGACGACCTCGTGTACACGGAGTACCTGCCCACGCAGCTTCGCTCGCTCAGCGTGCGCGATCGCTTCCCCGAGATCTTCTCCTGGCTGGAACTGCTGGACAAGAACGTGGTGGTGATCATCGTGCTCATGGTGATCGTGGCCATCATCAACATGACCAGCGCGCTGCTCATCATCATCCTCGAGCGCACGCGCATGATCGGCACCTTGAAGGCGCTGGGCGCGGGCAATGGCCTGGTGCGCCGCATCTTCCTCATCGATGCTGCCTACATCCTCGGCGTCGGCATCGTCCTGGGCGATGCGCTCGGCCTGATGCTCGCCTTCATCCAACAGCGCTTCGGCCTGATCAAATTGCCGGTGGAGACCTATTACGTTGATGCCGTCGTGATCGACATCGACCCCTTGGCCGTTCTGGCGCTGAACGCAGGCACCCTGCTAGTGTGCCTGATCGCATTGATCCTGCCCAGCGCGTTGGTCACGCGCATCGCGCCGGCGAAGGCGATCCGCTTCGCCTGACGCGGTCATAGTGGGCCGTGGCCCCCGGTTACCTTCGCCGCATCGCGCGACGCACCATGAAGATCCACCAGAACATCCTCACCACCATCGGCAACACGCCCATGGTACGCCTCAACAAGATCACCAAGGACGTGGCCGCCACCGTGCTGGCCAAAGTGGAGACCTTCAATCCGGGCAACAGCATCAAGGACCGCATGGCCATCAAGATG
>CAZFBP010000054.1:0-14119 GCA_964517255.1 uncultured Chryseobacterium sp. | reverse complement strand
TCGTGTGGGTGCTGCTCGAGCTGCCCATCGGGCCGGGGGCGGGTATGTTCTTGAAGTAGCTCGTTGGTCCGCCAGGCTTCCAGTCTGTCGCCCTCAACGCCCCACGACACGCCGCACGGGATGGATGCGATGGCCCCGCTCGAGCCACGGCGAATGCTGGAACACCCAGTACAGCTGCGCGAACGCATCCTGCGCGAAAGCGGCATCCGAGGCGCGCTTCGCATCAAGCGCTGAGCGGAGCGCAGGGTCCTTCTTCAGCAATTCGGCGGCAATGTCCTCGAAGGCATAGGGCGTGAACCACTCCTTCTGCTGCAGCACCGCATCGAAGAAGCCCCATGCGAAGTAGCTGTCCTCGGCCTCGGGCTCCAGCGCTTCCATGATGAAGCGGTCGCAGGTCTGGCCCAAGCGCACGTAGTAATCGCCGGGCTCCGCCCGCACGGTCCGCTTCCGCTGAACGCAGCGCACATCGCGGTGCAGGAAGTGGCCTTCGTAGGGCTGCTTCACGGTGGCCTGCTCGGCAATGCTGTCCTCTTCAACGTTGTACGCCGTGGCTGCCTCCAACCGCACCACATTCGCTCCTTGCGCGCGCAAACGAAGGGCGATGTCCGACCAGGCCTGCGGGATCAAGTAGCCCATCGGCTTCTGTTTGATGAGCGATGGCCGGTAGGTGTCCATCCAGGGCACCTGCGTCCGTGTAGGCTTGCGTTGGTCGTAGAAGAGCCTCGGCAATCCGCTCACCGCGCTCAATGGATACGAAGCCTCGTAGCCGAGCCAATCGATGCGCTGCACCACCGAGGTGTCGAGCTTCCAATTCAAACCAAGTTCGCTCATCGAAGCAGCGTTCGCCCTCGCCCGTTGGCGCGCTTCGAGCAGCGAAGCGCCGCGCTCGTTCATCACGGCCAGTGCAGCCAGCATCAACTCGAAGGTCGCATTCACCCGCTGCGCGTAGGGCTTCAGCATGTGACTCTCGGCCAGGATGCTGATGCGGTTGAAGAGCGCGTTGTACCCGCTGCTGTACCGCGGACTGTCGTAGAAGGCGTAGAGCCCGTCCTCGGGGACCTCTTTCACCGTCTCGAAGTAGGGGCACATCAGGATGCCCTTGCGCTCCATCCAGGCGTACAGCGCGGGCGCCATCGTCCTGGTCATGAAAGCGCTGAGGCCGCCGTCGAGCTTGTCCTTCTGCGTGGTAAGCAGTTCCATCACGTACTGGTGATCAGCGCCGTCGCTCACGTGCGTCTCGAAGTACACATCAGGATCCCACTTCGCGAGGGCCGTTCGCATCGCGCGCGTGTTGCTCGCATCGGCCTTCATGAAGTCGCGGTTCAGGTCGAGGTTGCGCGCGTTGGCCCTGATACCATGCTCCAGTGGCCCGTTCTGATCGGGCCTGGTGCGCTGATCGCGCTGCTTCGCGCCCCACACGTTATAGACCGGCACGATGCACACGGCGGTCTTCGTCAGCAGGCCCATGTACTGGTCGCTCTCCAGCAGCGCTTGCGCGAGCAGCAGGCTGGCATCGATGCCATCGGGCTCGCCGGGATGGATGCCGTTGGTGATCCACAGGATGCTCTTCCCTGCCGCACGGATGCTATCGGGCGTGAAACCACTGCCGTCGCTGATCACGAATAGATGAAGCGGTGAGCCGTCATCGTCGCTGCCGAACTCGAAGAGCTGCGCGCCGCTGTGCCGGCGATCCAATTCCTGATAGCGCGTGATGGCCTGTGCCCAAGTTGCCGTGGAGTCGCCGCGGAAATCCCATTGCGCCGCGACCTGCGTGCTGGCGATCATTGCAAGGAAGAGAAGCTGCCGCATGGCGCCGAAGATGCGAACGAAGAAGCCCTGCTCCGAACGGGCCGGGCTTCCAGCGGTTGCAATCGGTTCTACTGCACCACCAATCGCCCCCATCGCGGCACATCCCCGATGAGCGCCCCGACATGGTACACGCCAGGCGCAGCGCCTCGGAGGTCCACTTCCACCCGGCGTTCCTTGAGCGCGCGCCGCTCGAACACCGTTCGGCCAGCGCCATCGAGCACGCGGATCAGCGCATCGGGCACGAGCTGATCGAAGGTGATGGTGAAGCCCGCCTGAGCGGTGGCCGGGTTCGGGGCAAGGCGCATCGCGATCGGTTCCGCCTCGCTCAACCCGACCGTTCCGGTGATGGTGGTATCGATGTTCACCACGATGCCGAAGCTCGGGCCCCAGGCCTGGTTCGCATCGCGCGCGCGCAGCCAGAGCACGTTCACGCCGGCTGCAACGGGTGCCGGGATGCCGCCCCCCTTGATCGCCTCGAAGGCCGCGTCGAAGTTGTTGTCAAGCGCGAGCATGGGCGTTCCGAGGCCCGAGCCGGGATCGTCGTTCACGTAGTACTCGGCGGCCGTGACGCGCACCTCCGGAAAGGTGACCACTCCTCCCAACACCTCCACCACCACGCTGAAAGGCAGGCTCCAGGCACCATTCACATCCTTGGAACGGACATGCAGCACATGCACGCCTTCGCCGGGCAATGCACTCGTCTCCATGCTGATGGCCTCGAGCGCGCTGTTGAAGTCGCCATCGAAGGCGATCATGGGCGTGCCGCTGCCCGGGCCGGGGTCGGCGTCCCAAAAGAACTCAGCCTGCGTTACGGAGATCTCCGGGGCGGTCACCACAGGAGGCTCGACCAGAACAACGGTCGTGAAGGTTGGCCCCCAATTGTTCTGCTGGTCCTTCACCCGGATACCCAACGTGTGCGCGCCGATTGCAGGCAGCGTCGCGGTTTCGAGGAAGATGGCTTCCACCGCGTCATTGAACGCGCCATCCGCCGCGCTCATCGGATTCGCGCTGCCGGCGCCGGGATCAATGTCCCAGAAGTACTCGGCATTGTCCACACGCTGCGCGCCGACCGTGAGGACCGTCAACAGCGAGCAGGAGGAGATGAATCGTGCGATCTTCATCGTGCGCGGATCAGCGGTCGAACGCGATGGCCTTCACGCGCAGTGTGCTTCCCTGGCGCACGTTGAAGGGGTGGCCGGTCATGACCACGCGCGCGGCACCGCTGTGCAGCGGGTGGAAGTTGTTGAGCGTGTAGCTACCTCCGTAGGCGCCAGCATCGCCGGTGGTGAGATCGAGGTCGTAGAATGGCGCCGCCGGATTGCCGCCGTCGATGGCGGCGCCGTCGGCGAGGAAGCTCCCATCGGCGTTGAGGGTGATCAACTGATCGGTCGTGTTGCTTCCTGCGAAGGTGAAGCCCGCGCTCACCGGGAAGCTTATCCCGGTGGAGATGTGGTTGAAGTACACGTTGATCTGCCCTTGGTTGCCGCTGTCGTTGTTGATGCCGCGGCATTCACCGGACCAGGTGCGCGTCACCACGTTGTTCATGATCTCCCAGATGCTGCCTGAGTTGGTGTTCGCGAGGTTGATGCCGTACGTGGTGAAGTTGCCGGTCCAGGCTGTCACGGTGTTGTTCCAGATCAGGTTGGCGGCATTGGTCACTGGTCCTTCGTACACCTCGATCCCCATCCAGCCATGCTGCACGTAGTTGTTGCGGATGTGGAACACCTGGCCGAAGCTGCTTCCGAAGATGCCTTCGTAGCCAATGCGCCCCTTCACCTTGTTGCCGATGATGGCGCAGGTATCGAGCGTGGTGCCGGGAGAGGTCGTGCTCACGCTGATGGCCTCATCGTTGATCTGGCTGCCATCGATCTCGTTGCCCACCACATTGCCGAAGCAGATGGACACCGTGCCGCTGAACATCGTGCAGCTCACCACATCCACGTCGAAGTAGTTGCTGGCCAGGTTGAGCCCGCCGTTCACGAAGTAGCTGTCCACGACGCGCACCCGGGTGCCGCGCACGTTGGACGTGCCGCCCGCGGCGATCACTCCCCCAGAGGTGTTGCGCATGCCGTTGATGAGCACGACGCGCCCATTGGCCGGAGCGATGCTGTAATTGCCCTGCACGATGAAGCGCCCGTCGTTCTCGAAGCTGAGGAACTCCAGGGTCTTGTCGATCGTGATGTCCTGTATCCAGGGGATGTCGCCCGCGCGGTTCTTGACGATGATGCGGTCGCCATCGACAGCGGCCGTAACCGCAGCATTGATGTTCGGGTAGGTGGGCGGCACGCCGAATTCCTCGACAATGCGATCAAGAGCCGACGCGCCTATGGCTAGCAGCGCGAAGGCCGCAGTGAGCATATGCTTCATGTTGGGGGGGATTGGGTCGCGAATGTATCCGCGCAGCCGTCTCCGGCTCCGCCTTTCAGCACACCACAAAAGGGCGACCCCGGCACCTGGGCAGGCGGCACCGGGGTCTAACGGACCCGCCCTTTCGGGCAAGGTCCGGGGTAGGCTTGGATCAGGCTTCGGCTTCGATGTTCAATTCCAAGGCATCGGCAGCCGGGTCAACCTCTGGGGCTTCCGCTTCCATGGCTGCGGGCTGCGGATCCGGCGGGATGGCCTGCGCGAAGAGTTGCTCTTCGTCGGTAAGGCAGAGGAGAAGCGTAAGGGTCTGAACTGGCCACATGCGTGCTTGGAGGTGTTTCGTTGTGGGGCAGTCAGCGGAAGAGTGGCGCAAGATTTCAGGTGGAGCGCCCCGAAGTCAAGACGAAGGCTTGATTTCATTAGACGAATGCTATTGACAGGCCGACAGGAGATTTTGTAGCGCCAACCGCCAACTTCGCCGGGACCTGACCTCCGCGACCACGCAGGAGCAGGGGAGACATGAGCGATACCCGGATCCGCAGCATGGCCGACTACCACGCGGCTTATCAACGCAGCATTACCGATCCTGAAGGCTTCTGGGCCGATGTTGCTTCCACCTTCATGTGGCAGAAACCCTGGAGCAAGGTGCTCGAATGGGACTTCGTCAAACCCGATGTGAAATGGTTCATCGGTGGCAGCGTGAACATCACCGAGAACTGCCTGGATCGGCACCTGGCCACGCGAGGCGACAAGACCGCAGTGCTCTGGGAAGCGAATGATCCCGCGCAGCCGAGCGAGCACATCACGTACAAGCAATTGCACGAGCGCGTGTGCCGCATGGCGAATGTGCTCAAGCGCAATGGCTTGAAGAAGAGCGACCGGGTGTGCCTGTACATGCCCATGATCCCCGAGCTGGCCATCAGCGTGCTGGCCTGCGCACGCATCGGCGCGATTCATTCGGTGGTCTTCGGCGGCTTCAGCGCCAACTCGCTCGTTGACCGCATCAACGATTCGCAATGCACGGCGGTGATCACCAGCGATGGCATCCGCCGCGGCGCGAAGAGCATTCCGGCGAAACCTGTGGTTGACGAAGCCCTTCCCTCCTGCCCGAGCGTGCGCGTGGTGCTCGTGGCGAAATGCACCGGCGATGCCGTTCCGATGGTCGAGGGCCGCGACCGCTGGATCCACGACGAGCTGAAGCACGTGAGCGCCGATTGCCCGGCCGAGCCGATGGACAGCGACGATCCGCTCTTCATCCTGTACACCAGCGGAAGCACCGGCAAGCCCAAAGGCGTGGTGCACACCTGCGGCGGCTACATGGTCTTCGCGGGCTACTCCTTCGCCAACGTGTTCCAGTGCGATGAGCGCGACGTGTTCTGGTGCACGGCCGACATCGGCTGGGTCACCGGCCACAGCTACATCGTTTACGGCCCGCTGCTGAATGGCTGCACATC
This sequence comes from uncultured Chryseobacterium sp., assembly GCA_964517255.1. Lineage (GTDB taxonomy): Bacteria > Bacteroidota > Bacteroidia > Flavobacteriales_F > PHOS-HE28 > PHOS-HE28. Next base: position 8,492 of record CAZFBP010000054.1, on the reverse strand, counting down.
GGTGATGTTCGAAGGCGTGCCCGCCTGGCCCGATCCCGCCCGCTTCTGGCAGGTGATCGAGAAGCACAGCGTATCGCAGTTCTACACCGCGCCCACGGCGATCCGCTCGCTCATGGCTGCAGGGCATGATCTGCCTTCTCGCTTCGCCATGCCCAGCTTGAAACTGCTCGGCAGCGTAGGCGAACCGATCAACGAAGAGGCCTGGCACTGGTACCATGAGCAAGTGGGCAAGAAGCGCTGCGTCGTGGTTGATACGTGGTGGCAGACCGAGACCGGCGGCATCATGCTCAGCGGACTCGGCGACATCACGCCCATGAAGCCCGCGCACGCCGGCTTGCCGTTGCCGGGCATCCGTCCGATCCTGGTGGATGCGCAAGGCAACGAATTGCACGGCGACGCCGAGGGTTACCTCTGCATCGCCTTCCCTTGGCCCAGCGTGATCCGCAGCACATGGGGCGATCACGAGCGATGCCGCCTCAACTACTTCGCCCAATATCCCGGCCGCTACTTCACCGGCGACGGCGCCAAACGCGATGCCGATGGCTTCTTCCGCATCATAGGCCGCGTTGATGATGTGATCAACGTGAGCGGCCACCGCATCGGCACGGCCGAGGTGGAGAACGCCATCGATGAGCATCCGGACATCGTGGAAAGCGCCGTCGTGGGCTACCCGCACGACATCAAGGGCCAGGGCATCTACGCCTTCGTGATCTGCGACCACGTGCGCGCCGACACCGATGCGCTGCGCAGCGAGGTGATCGCCACCGTGGAGCGCATCATCGGCAAGATTGCACGGCCGGACAAGATCCAGTTCGTGAGCGGCCTGCCCAAGACGCGCAGCGGGAAGATCATGCGACGCATCCTCCGGAAAGTAGCCGAGGGCGAGATGAACAGTCTGGGCGATACGAGCACACTGTTGGACCCGGGGGTGGTGGAGGAGATCAAGGCGGGGCGTGTTTAGGATTAATCCTCTACGCATCGAATGGATGCGCCAATGGACTTTGCTGCCGGGAACCGATATACACCCGCGTTATTATTGGCCAAGCTGCGCTGCCAAGCATAAGCATCATCACTCTCAGATTGGGTCCACCAAAATCCCTTCGCCCCATTCTGGCCGAAGTTCCCATCTGTAAACCGTGTTCCACCTGGTAATGCAGTGAATTCAAGCGAATCCGTTGCCCCGATATTCGGATTATCCCACATCACAAGCGCTTTTAATTGGCCACCGGCATTTGCCATGGCACCTCGCGACCCAGTCCCGTTCAAGTTAGACGCTGGAACACCGATGGCGCTCTCCAACTCCTGCCAATCAATATCAGTGGGCACATGCCAGCCAGAAGGGCACACGTTTCGCGCATCACTCGCCGCGTACCAGTTGTAGAGCTTCCCATGAAAGACGTCGTATCCGGCTTGACTACCGTAGATGCACCAGGCTCCGGAGCTCGTCCCCGTCCACTGCAGGTTGCTCGCCGCGAAAGGGATGGGATCTCCATTGCTGTAACGTGTTGCCTTCAGATTATCTGCCATCCATCGCCTTGAACCAATGCTGGTGGTTGAATAAACGTTGCCTTCTAAATCGACAACCGCACCAGGTGGGGCCACAACCGTATCAACGTAGATGATAGTGGTGGAATGAACTATCTGCGCTTCCTTCTCCTTGCTGCAACCAGCGAACATCGCGAGAGCTATCCAAGAACAGGCAGACGCGTATCCAACTCGGAAGCAATGCTGGCTGGGTTTCATAGTCGAAATGTAAATCAAACGCCACAAACGGCTTCTTCGAGCCCTTTCGATTCTATCCAGACTTAACTGTCAGGTGGAAAGAAGAAGAGGCGATCAGGAATGAGCATATCCTTTCCCCTTACGTGAAAATTCGCAGTTCTTTCCGAACTTCGCGCATGCCACAACTCAACGACGCCTTCGAGAACGGCAAGCGCATCAGCCCCAAGCTGCCCGAGGGGAAGAAGAACTTCCTGATCGACATCGACGGCACCATCTGCGAGGACATCCCCAACGAGGAACCGGAGCGCATGCACGATGCCGCCATCTTCGAGGGCGCGCTGGAGATATGCAATGGATGGTTCGACGAAGGCCACATCATCACCTTCTTCACCAGTCGCACCGAAGAGCACCGCGAGGTCACCACGGCCTGGCTGGACAAGCACGGCTTCAACTATCACGCGATCCTCTTCGGCAAGCCGCGCGGCGGCAACTACCACTGGATCGACAACCACATCGTGCGCGCCACGCGCTACGATGGCAAGTTCACCAAGCTGGTTGAGAAGCAGGCGACGATCGAGACGTTCGAGGAGTAACGCATCTCACTTCGGGCCATCCACATCGAACACCTGCCGCAGCACGGCCTCGGCCGGCGCGGTGAGCACCTGGTCGCGGCGTGCCATCACACGCTTGGCGGCATCAATGGCCCGCTCGATGTCGTAGGTCTCGAAGCCTTCGGCGCCGCCCCACGCGAACGAAGGGATGCGCTTGGGCGGGAAGCCGCTGCCGAACACGTTCGCCGAAACGCCCACGACGGTGCCCGTGTTGAACATGGTGTTGATGCCGCTCTTGCTGTGATCGCCCATGCACAGGCCGCAGAACTGGAGACCGGTGCCCACCTCCTTCCCTTCCGCATGGCTGAAAACCTTCACCTCGCCGTAGGTGTTCTTCAGGTTGCTGTTGTTGGTGTCGGCGCCCAGGTTGCACCACTCGCCCAGCACGCTGTTGCCCAGGAAGCCGTCGTGCCCCTTGTTGCTGAAGCCGAGGATCACGCTGTTGTTCACCTCGCCGCCCACGCGGCACTCCGGCCCGAAGGCTGAAGGCCCATAGACCTTCGCGCCCATCTTCAGCTGCGCGTGATCGCCGAGCGCGACGGGCCCGCGCAGCAGGCAGCCCTCCATCACCTCGGCGCCGCGCCCGATGTAGATGGGCCCGCCCTTCGTGTTGAGGATGCTGGCCTCGCACACGGCGCCCTCCTCGATGAAGATGAGCGCTGGATTCCCGATTACGGTGTTGAGCCCGCTGATCGGCTGCGAGCGCCGCCCTTCGCTGAGGAACTTGAAATCGTGCGCGATGGCCGCGCCGCAGTGCTGGAAGAGATGCCACGGCCGGGTGAAGGAGATCAGCTCGCCGACGAACGGGACCTGCTTCACGTACGCAGGAGGCTGCACCCATGCCGAACCATCGGGAACCTCGCCGCCTGCCAGGCCGAAGGCGAGCACGCGGCCATCCTTCACCAACGCTTCGCCGGGCGACAGGTCCTGCACGGCCTCCACGAGATCGTCCGTGGGGAAGAGCGAGCCATCCACCTCGAAGCTCGGGCCATCATCCATGCGCGCGGGGAATCCGGCCTGCAAGTACACCTGCGTGCGATAGCCCACCGGGAATTCGCCGCGCAGCTGCCAGCCCTCGCTGATGCGCAGGATCGCGGGCCGCAATTGCGCCACCGGCCGCGTGAAGGTGAGCGGGAGCAGCTGCCGATGATGGTTCGCGTCGGAGAGGATGATCGCCATGTGGGCGAAGGTACCCCTGGCCCCGGCTCACTTCATGCCGAACAGCATGCACACCCAGTAGGCGATGCCTGCCAGCGCCGCGCTCACCGGTATGGTGAGGATCCACGCCCAGAGCAGCCGCACGGTTACGCCCCAACGCACGGCGCTCAGGCGCTTGGTGGCGCCCACGCCGATGATCGCGCCTGTGATGGTGTGCGTGGTGCTCACCGGTATGCCCATCTGCTCGGTGAGGTAGAGCGTGGTGGCGCCGGCGGTCTCGGCGCACACGCCTTCCAGCGGCGTCACCTTGGTGATGCGCGTGCCCATGGTCTTCACGATCTTCCATCCGCCGCTGAGCGTACCCAGGCCGATGGCCGTATAGCAGGCCAGCGGCACCCAGTAGGGCATCTCCTTGATGTCGGTGATGTCGCCATTAGCGATCATGGCCGCTGTGATGATGCCCATCACCTTCTGCGCATCATTGCCGCCGTGGCCGATGCTGAAGGCCGCGGAGCTGAGCAGCTGCAGTTTCTTGAACATGTTGGCCATGCTGTGCGCGTTCGGCGTGCGCACCTTCTCCACGTACAGGTAGGTGAGGATGAAGATGAGCGAGGCGCCCATGAGGCCCCAGCGGATGATCGAGTTATCGGCCTTGTCCAGCGCCTTGGCCAGTTTCTCCTCATCCACATCGGGGTGCACCTGTGCCTTGATCGTCGCTGCGGCCTGCTTGCCACCGGAGCTGTTGAAGCGCACGATGAAGGGCTTTGCGGCGTCCACCCGCGCCTTGGCCTTCTCGAAATCGGCCTGCTTGGCGGGGTCCTCGGCCACTTCCTTCTTGAGCACATCGTACTTGTAGAACTTCTCCAGGTTCTCTTCGGCCTTGCCTTGTTGCAGGTGAACGAAGAGGAACCAGGTGGCCGCCGAGGCGAGCACGATGATGCCCACGCGCGTCCAGACCTTCCGCACGATGGTGACGAAGGTGATGAACATGCTGATCACCATGCCCACCAGCGGGGCGAGGAAGATGAAGAGCACCGTCTTGGTGATCTTGTCGTTCTCCACCACCTGGCCCAGCGTGAAGCCGGCGGTGGTGGCGAAGGCATGCGCGACGGCCGCGCCGGCGAAGCCGCCGATGAGCGTGTGCGAACTGCTGCTGGGGATGCCGTACCACCACGTGAGCAGGTTCCAGGCGACGGCCGCGATGAGGCCCGCGAAGATCACCGGCAGCGTGATGAACTCGGCGTGGACCGTCTTGCTGATGGTGTTGGCCACCGCATGGTCCTTGAAGATGAAGAAGGCCACGAAGTTGAAGAAGCCCGCCCACAGCACCGCTTGCAGGGGCGTGAGCACCTTGGTGCTCACCACCGTGGCGATGGAGTTGGCCGCGTCGTGGAAGCCGTTGATGTAATCGAACACCAGGGCCAGGACGATGATGACCAGCAGCAGCTCCATCCGCTCAGGCGTACTTGAGCATGATGGACTCCATCACGTTGCTCACATCCTCGCACTTGTCGGTGGCGAGCTCGAGCACGGCGTAGGTATCGCGCATGCGGATGAGCTGGATGGGGTCCTTCTCCGTGGCGAAGAGGCGCTGAATGGCGCGGTCGTACACCTCGTCGGCCTGGTTCTCCATGCTGTTGATCTGCACCACGAACTCCATGTGGGCGTTGCTCTTGTGCATGCGCCGCAGGTTCTGCACGGCCAGCTGCACGATGCGCGCGCCCTCGTTCACCAGCCGGGCCAGCTCCACGCAGGTCTCATCGGGCTTGCCGATGCCGAAGAGCTCCAGGTTCTTGGCGGCGGCCAGGATGAAGTCCGCCACGTCGTCGAGGCTGGTGGCCAGGCTGTGGATGTCCTCCCGGTCGATCGGCGTGATGAAGTTGCGCGCCAGGTCGGTGAAGATGGTGTGGGTGAGGTCGTCGTTGGCGCGCTCGGCGATCTCCAGGCGCTCCAGCATGGCGGTGCGCTGGGAGCCGGGCTCGGTGTTCATGATCCCGATCAGGTCCTCGCTCATCTTCAGCACGTTCGCGGCGCTGGCCTCGAAGTGGAAGAAGAACACGCGGTCACGGGGCTTGAAGATGCTGAGCAGTGAATCGAGCGCCATCAGGGGTCGGGGTTTTCAGGTGGGCAAATGTATCCGGGGCCTTCAGCGGGCGGCCTTGCGGCAGGAATGGTAATGCGCGGTTAACATCGTCGGTCAGATGCCGAACTCGATCTGGAACAGGGTGGTCCAGTTGTTCCCCGCGTGGTCGAAGCCGGCATCGCCCTTGGTCCAGCGGTAGCCGGCATACCACTGCACTTTGATGCGGTGGCCGTTGAGGTAACGGTTCACGCCGAGCAGGGCCTCCTCCGTGCGTGCGCGCAAGGCCGCCACTTCGCCGGTGGGATTCACCAGCGTGTAGCGCGAGGCCAGCTCGTAATGGCTGCGCCAATGCTTGCTGAGCTGCGCGTTGACGCCCTGGCCCGTGGTGATGTAGCGCACCGAGCCGGTGGCGCTGGTGGTGATCGGGTGGTCGCTGTCGCGCTGGAAGTACTCGCCGCTCAGGGCCCAGCCGCGGTACTTCAGCACCATGTCGGCGATGAAGGTGGCCATATCGGCATGGGCATAGAGCTCGCTGCCGAGCTGTCCGCCACTGCGCGCCGCCAGATCGTTGTACGCATAGCCCGCGGCCAGCGACAGCTTGGGCCTTGGCTCCATCTCCAAGTCGCCCTCGCTGAAATCGCCGCTGTTGGCGAAGGCGCCGAGCGGCAGCCACTCGAAGCGGCCGGTGTAGCACAGGCCGTTGTCGCCCACCAACGCGTTGCGGCCCTCGCCGGTGCTGATCGCGCCCTTCAGCTGGAATTGCTGCGCGCCGGCCGGGATGGTCCAGTAGGCGAAGCCGCCCACGTCGCGGTCCAGGGTGAACGTGCTGTTGGCGATGGAGCGGTCGGGGAACTGCAGGTTGCCCGAACTGATCACGCGCTGGCGGTTGCCGGGCAGCTTACCCTGGCCGAAGCCCACGTACAGGTTCGGGGTGAAGAAGTAGTACACGAGCGCGTCGCGCAGAGGCTGCGCGATCACCTCGCCCTCCAGGTCGAGGTCGGCGCGGCTGAAGTTGAGCTGGAGGTAGTAGCGCAGCTTCTTGGCCAGCACGTAGCCGTCGAAGCGCAGGCGCAGGCGGCGGATGCGCAGGTCGGTGCTGGCCGCGCTGAGGTCGTCGCCAGAGACAGTGGTGATCCCCGCCCGGCCCTGCATGCGGAAGCGCAGGTTGAGCATGAAGATCGAGTCCTTCGTGAAGCTGAGTCCGTTGCGGACATTGATCAGCGGGGCCTCATCGCGCTCGTTCTGCGCGTGGGCCATTCGGGGTACGGCAAGCAGCAAGGCTGCCGCCAGGCAGAGTGTAAGGCTCCGGTACATCGCGGCGCGAAGCAGCCGGTGGCGTGTGAAGCGAATGTTACCGCGCCGTTATCGTTCGGGTGAGGGCGCACCATCACCTTTGCCGCATGCTCTACGAGTTCAATGGCTACCGGCCGGTGGTGCACCCCACGGCCTTCGTGCATCCGCAGGCGGCGGTCACAGGCAATGTGGTGATCGGCGCCCAAGTGTACATCGGCCCCGGCGCCGCGCTGCGCGGCGATTGGGGCGAGATCGTGGTGAAGGACGGCTGCAACGTGCAGGAGAACTGCACCATCCACCTGTTCCCCGGCGTCAAGGTGGTGCTGCACCCCGGCGCCCACATCGGCCACGGCGCCATCATCCACGGCGCCACCATCGGACGCAACTGCCTGGTGGGCATGAACGCGGTGCTCATGGACGATGTGCAGCTCGGCGACGAGTGCATCGTGGGCGCGCTCGCCTTCCTGCCCGAGGGCTCGGTGTGGGAGGCGCGCAAGGTGATCGTCGGCAATCCCGCGCGCATCGCCAAGGACGTGAGCGACGAGATGATCGCCTGGAAGACCAAGGGCACCGCGCTCTATCAATCGATGCCCGCGCAGCTGCACGCCACCCTCAAGCCCTGTGAGCCGCTGCGCGAAGTGGACCGCAGCAAGCCGCCCATCACCGCCGCGTACGGCACATGGAAACGCACGCGTAGCTGAGCCGGATCCTACCTTCGACGGCGCGCGATCTACAACCCTCAACCCGCCGAAGCGTTTCGCGCAGGCGGTCAACCCCCAACCTCCCGCATCACAGTGAACGCCGTCATCTGCCCCTTATCCATCGTCCCCGTCCGCGCCGAGCCCAGCGACCGCAGCGAGATGGTCTCGCAATGGCTCTTCGGCGAGACCGCCCAGGTGCTCGATACCGAGGGCAACTGGAGCCGCCTCCGCTTCGACCACGATGGCTACGAGGGCTGGGTGGACCACAAGCAGATCCTCCCCTGCCTCACGCCCAACTTCGATCCCGACCTGCGCGTGATCGACGGCAACACGATCGTTGACCTCGGCGAGCGACAGATCCCGCTCACCTACGGCGCCGTCCTGCCGTTCTACGAAGAAGGCACCATCCTCTGGCAGAACCACCGCGTGCCCGTGCAGGCCGTCACCAACCACAAACCGCTGCTGGAGCGCGCCGACCTGCTGGAGCTCTACATGCACCCCTTCCTCGGTGCCCCCTACCTCTGGGGCGGCCGCACCCCGTGGGGCGTGGATTGCAGCGGGCTCGTGCAGATGATCTTCATCCTCCAGGGCATCTACCTCCCGCGCGATGCCAGCCAGCAGGCCGAAGAAGGCGACGCCTTGGACATGCTCGACCTCTGCGAGCCCGGCGACCTCGCCTTCTTCGAGAACCCCGAGGGCCGCATCACCCACGTCGGCATCGTCCTCACCCGCAACGACGACGATGAGCTCCGCATCATCCACGCCAGCGGCCGCGTCCGCATCGACAAGCTCGATCCCCAGGGCATCTTCAACGCCGAAGAGGCGCGCTACACCCACAAGCTGAAGATGATGCGGAGGGTGCTGTAGTTCCCCAACCATCACTACGGCTGCCCGTCACTCCCGCTGTCCGTCACTCCGGGCAAG
>CAZFBP010000053.1:0-14174 GCA_964517255.1 uncultured Chryseobacterium sp. | reverse complement strand
CAGCGAGCACGCCACCGGCCACCTGCTCTACTTCCGCTTCTGGACCAAGTTCCTGAAGGACCGCGGCTGGATCAACTTCGACGAGCCTGCGAAGAAGCTGGTGAACCAGGGGATGATTCAGGGTGTGTCGGCCTTCCTATTCCCTCTACTCGACGCGACTTGGGAAATCCTCGACCCATTTGAGAAGGTGAGTAGTCGGAATCCAAGTCGGTATGTCTCTTTTGACATCCAACAGCGTGATGACCTGGAAGAATGGTGCAAGCACAATCTGCTAAGTGAGAGCGAGCGAGCATTGCTGGATACTCGACCTTTCTCCTACTTCAGCATCGAACCGGGCACTGCTTTGCTGGTAGACATCGGCCTAGTTGATGATAAGAATCGACTCAATTATTCTGAATACAAGGCAAGGCAAGGCGATGCCGTGGTTGGCAACCGCAAGATGTTCTTCAACGAAAATGGAGAATTCATTGTAGCAAGACAAGTTGAGAAGATGTCGAAGTCGAAGTTCAACGTGGTGAACCCCGACGACATCATCACCAAGTACGGCGCCGACACGCTGCGGCTCTACGAAATGTTCCTCGGCCCCTTGGAGCAGAGCAAGCCGTGGGACACCAACGGCATCGAGGGCACATTCCGTTTCCTCCGTAAATTTTGGAATCTCTTCCACGGCGCGGACGATGCATTCGGTGTAAACGATGCCGCCCCCACCAAACCTGAGTTGAAAATCCTGCACGCCACCATCAAGAAGGTGAGCGAGGACATCGAGAAGATGTCGTTCAACACCAGCGTTGCGCAATTCATGATCGCCGCCAACGAACTGGGCGCATTGAAGTGCAACAAGCGCGCGGTGCTGGAGCCGCTGGTGATCACGCTCGCGCCTTTCGCGCCGCACATCGCCGAAGAGCTGTGGGAGAAATTGGGGCACCCCACCAGCGTCACCCTGGCCCCCTGGCCGAAATGGGATGCCAACCACTTGGTGGAGGACAGCTTCAGCTACCCCATCAGCTTCAACGGCAAGACCCGCCTGCAACTGGAATTCCCCATTGCCCTGAGCAAAGAGGACGTAGAGGCCGCCGTGCTCGCCAACCCCGAGGTGCAAGCCAAACTGGGTGGTCAGCCGCCGAAGAAGGTGATCGTGGTACCCAAGCGCATCGTGAACATCGTGGTTTGAATGCGTTGCGTGTTAACGAGTTACGGGTTACGTGTTACGCGTCCGGGCCAGGAACGCGCAACACGTAACCCGTTAACACGCAACGAGCGGGCAGCTCTGCGCGTGAGCAAGCGTACCGATCGGCACCGGCTTTGCGTTCCAAGGGGCATGGCACGCACCACTTCCTTCCTGTTCACGGGCATCGGCCTTTTCACCATGGCCTTCTCCCAAGCTGACCTTCAACCCGGAAGTCCTCCTCCTGTCGCATCGGATTCCGTGCTCTACCGCGCGGTGAAGCACGACGCCTTCAAGCCCGGTGAGAAGCTCACGTACGTGGTCCACTACGGCTGGGTGAATGCCGGCGAAGCGGTGGTGGAGCTCCGCGATGAGCCCACGCCGGTGATGGGCCGCAAAGTGCTGCGCGCGGTGGGCCGCGGCAAGAGCCTCGGCGCGTTCAACGCCTTCTACAAGGTCGACGACCACTACGAGAGCCAGTTCGACGCCGAGGGCGTATTCCCATGGATCTTCCAACGCCGGGTGAACGAGGGCGGCTACGAGTTCACGCAGGATTACTTCTACCGCCAGCACAAGCACGAGGTGACCACCCAGAAGGAGCAGACCCACGCCGTGCCGCCCAGCACGCAAGACATGCTCAGCGCCTTCTATTACGCGCGCACCATCGACTTCAGCAACGCGCAGCCTGGAGATGTGTACACCATCGAGACCTTCCTGGACGACCAGCTCTGGCCGCTGCAGATGAAGTACCTCGGCAAAGAGACGATCAAGCTGCGCACCGGCAAGTACCGTTGCATGAAGTTCCAGCCCGTGGTGCAGGAGGGCCGCGTGTTCAAGACCAACGACGACCTGAACGTGTGGATCACGGACGACGGCAACAAGATCCCCGTGCTGGCGCAGGCCAAAGTGCTCGTGGGGTCCATCAAGATGGAACTCAGCGGCTACGAGGGGCTGGCGCACCCCATCGCCAAGCTGTAACACCGTTGCGTTGAAACGCTTTCGCGAAGTCCCGGCCTAACCGCCGGGGCTTCGCCTTTTCTTTCCCAACCATGAAGCGGTGGGTAAGCTGGGGACTTGGACTCGTCTCGGTCGCGATCATCGTGTACGTCCTCATCGGCGTCGATGTGCGGCCGCACGAGAATTACGTGGCGGAACCTGTGGCGGTGGACACCACCACGGTCCCGCTGCCACCGCCCATGGCCTTCGGCGTAGCCATGGAAGGCATGGTGCTGCGCGAAGGGCGCGTGAAGTCCGGCACCACCTTCGGAGGATTGCTGAGCGGCGAAGGCATCTCGGCCGCCGTGATCGAGGCGCTGGTGTCGAAGGCGCAAGGGCTCTTCGACGTGCGCAAGCTGCGCGCGGGTCATCCATTCGCATTCATCGCGCCTGATTCAGCAGGCAGCGCGCCGCACTACTTCATCTACGAAGCTGACCCCATCCAGTACGCGGTCTTCCATCTGATGGCCGGTAACGAGTTCGTCACGCTTGGTGAGCGCCCGAGCGTGCTCACGCAGCATGCCATCGCCACCACGGTCACCGGCGCGCTGTACAACGATCTCGAACGCGCCGGCGCGGACCCCGTGCTCGCCGTGCTGCTCAGCGAGGTCTTCGCATGGACCATCGATTTCTACCGCATCCAGAAAGACGATGTGTTCAGTGTGGTGTATGCCGAGCAATCGGTGGAGGGCAGGCGCGTTGGCGCGCCACGCATCCTGGCCGCGCGCTACATGAGCGGCGACAAGGTGAAGGCCGCCTTCCGATTCGGCGAAGGCAAGGAGGCCACCTACTTCGATGATGAGGGCAACAGCTTGCGCAAGGCGTTCCTGAAAGCCCCGATCAAGTTCAGTCGGGTCAGCTCGGGGTTCACCTCGCGCCGGTTGCACCCGGTGCAGAAGGTGATGAAAGCGCACCTCGGAACGGATTACGCCGCGCCATATGGTACACCGATCCTCTCCGTGGGCGATGGCGTGGTGGAGCAGGCCGGTCGCACGGGTGGCAACGGCAACTTCGTCAAGATCCGGCACAACGGCGTGTACAGCACACAATACCTGCACATGCAGAGGATCCTGGTGAAACAGGGCCAACGCGTGCAGCAAGGTGATGTGATCGGCCAAGTGGGCAGCACGGGCTTGGCCACCGGCCCGCACGTGTGCTTCCGCTTCTGGAAGAACGGCGCTCAGGTGGATCACCGGCGCGAGGAGTTCCCGAGCGCAGAGCCGATCGCAGCAGCGGATCGTCCCGCATTCAATGCGGTGCGCGATAGCTTGAGCACCAACCTCGAGGAGGCCGAGCTTGTTCTGGCGCAAGGCCGCATGGTGAAATTCTAAGCGGGTACGCCGGACTCTGTCCGGCGATGAGCTCCGCGCCTCAAGTCTTGGCCAGCCGAACGATCTCCAGATAGCTGTGCGTACCGCCCGGCGTTCCGATGCACTTGAGCAGCGCCATGGCCAATACATCGTGCGGCATCGGCTTGTACTTGGCGGGCAACAGCGGCGCTATCATGCTCATCACCGCAATGCCGATGCGCTCACCTGCGCGCTTCTCTCGGCGCGGACCGGTAAGGATGGACGGATGGAAGATGTGCAGCTCCGGCAAGCCGATCGTCTTCAGTTCCTGCTCCATCTCGCCTTTCACCTTGTTGTAGAACACGCGCGAAGTCGCGTCGGCACCAACAGCGCTCACCACCGCGAAGCACCGCACGCCATGTTTCTTGGCCCAGCGCGCGAGTCCCACCACCAGGTCTTTGTCAACGTGGATGAACTTGGCCTTGTCGCCGCCCACCGCCCGGATGGTGGTGCCCAAGCAACAGATCACGGCATCAACCGGTTCCTGGCGGAGACCGGATAAGAGATCACCACCCGTGCTCAGCCATTCCGTGAGCTTGGGGTGACTGATTCCCATCCGGCGCCTGGTGACCGCCGAAACGTCTTTGATTTCCGGGGACTTCAAGGCGACCCGGAGCACCTCGGCACCGACCAGTCCAGTAACGCCGGCCACCAGGATGCGTTTCATGTCCCAAAGATGCCCGGCAGCGATGAATCGGGGGTGCATTCACGGTTGGGGCTCTTGACAGACTCCGTCGATGACCAGCCTGCATCGGTCGAAAATGAGGAACCGTGTGGCGTGGTGGCCGTTCACAGCCTCGGAACCAACCACCGGACCAATGGAAACCAAGCACCGCACCCTCATCCAAGCCAGCGTTCTCTTCATCCTGCTCGTTTGCGCAGTTGCCAGCAATGGCTCGCAGGAGAAGCCCGCCCAGGTCGCCGAACAGGTGGCCGCCACAGAGTGAACCACGTTCCATACACCATAAGCATCGAGGCCGTGCCCCGTAAGGCGCGGCCTCGGCGCGTTCACCGGCGCCGCTTCATGAACACGTAGCCGCCTTTCTCAGCGCCCCAGACCTGCTTGCCGTTCGCGTCGAAGCCGCGGTCCCAACTCACCACGCGATCGCTGCGCAAGGTGACCTCACTGGTCACGTAGGCCGCTCCTTTGCGCGTGCTGATGCAATCGCGGCCGTTGGTGCTCCCCATGTAAATGCCCCCTTTCCGATGCAACGTGATGGCACAGCCCTCCATGAGTTCCACGGAATCGGGCGAGAGCGCCGCGAGCATCAAGTGGTCCTTGTAGGCGCCGAAGAGCTTCTCGCCGTTCCGGATGGTGAAGATCTCGCTGGTGTAGGTGCTGTCGTTCATTTCGGTGAGCCGATAGACGCGCTGGCGATAGGGCTTCTCCTTGCTCTCTGCCGCGGCCTGTTCCACATAGAACCAGGCGCCATCCTTCCGCTTCGCCCAGATGCGCACCATCTCCAGCTCAATGTTGAAGTAGCTCGTATCGGACTTGGCCTGCTCGGCGCTGGTGTAGGAGCCTTCCATGGTAGCGGCGATGAGTTCCAAGCCGCGGGTGCGCTGCGCCGAAGCGGCGTTGGCCATGGCGATCAGGACCGAAGCAAGGAGGAGGCGCGTCATGCCGGAAATGTACACGCCTCATTCCGCCCGAAGGGAGCACGCTCATTCCGCCCCGTTCCAAAGCTGGACTGAGGCCGGATCAGGCGCCTATGGCGTCCGGCATCAAAGCACGCGGTAGAAGAGCACGCGGCCGTCGTCGGTGCCCACCAGCAGCCACTCCTGCCAGCGGAGCAGCGGAGCTCGGTGGTGGTGGTCCCTGTTCTCAGGGAACTCCAAGCGCTGGATCACTTGGCCTTCCGCATCGATCACCTCCACCGCGCCATCCTTCACCGCGCGAAAGAGGCGATCCCCGTCCTTCAGCTCGGCCTGCTGGTAGAAGCGGTCGAAGGTGGAGTTGCTCATGTCCAGGCCCATGGCCTTCACAGCGCGCGGATCGGGCACCCAGCGGTGCTGCTGGAGCGAGGGCTGCGGCTTGCCGCTCACCGCATGGTACACCACGCGCTTGCCGCTGTGGCCGATGAGCAAGACGTACTCGCCATTCTCGTTGAACGCCACGTGGTACACGGCCATGCTGCCGTCCTCGTTGTAGGGGATGGTGAGCAGCTTCTTGCCGGTCTCCAGATCGATCAGCTCAGCGCCCTTGTTCAGGCCCACGAGCAGCCGATCGCCCTTCGGGGCCACCGCGATGCACGCGATCTCCGCCTTCGAGGCGCGCAGGGTCCGCTCCGCGGGCGACTTCACGGCTTGCGCTGGGACAAGCGGCGCTGCTGCTGTTACTGCTACTGCGACGAAGAGTCTCTTCAGCATCTGTTCAACGGATGAGGTGTCGCTGTGTGCGCAGCCAGGTCAGCGCGCTTTCGCGGTCAGGGAACATCTGGATGGGACGGTCGGGCTTGTGGTGCCGAACGAAGACGTTGGCCGCGAGCTGATGGCCGAAATCGCGCACGATGATCGCATCGGCGGCGATGTGCTTGGAGGATTCGGGCGAATGCGCCGCGAAGGCGCGCGCCTCGTTGCTCATGGTGGTATTGAGGCCCACGGAGACCATCAGCAGCACCTTCCGGCCCTTGCGCTCGCCTTCGATCGCCTCGAGCATGCGCTGCACGTCCTCAACGCTGACGAGGTGGTCGTCCTTGAAGTGCGTGTGCACGAGATCCTCGTCGATGAAGGTCACCGTGCAGGAATCCAGCTCCAACGTCCGCATCGTAAGCCTCGGCTCAAGGGGGTGCGAAGCTAGGGCGATGCCGTTGCTGAATAACCGGTCAGCGCACAAGCAGCCACGCGGCCCGTCCCTGCTGCTCGCGCACCGCGGCCAGCTGGGCCATGGCCTCTTCGCGTGAGGCGTGGCTGCCGAACGCCACCGGGTGCAGCTGTCCGCGCTGCCGCAACCGGCGCGCGGGGAAGCCCTTGGCGCGCAGCTCAGCGAGCAGCTTCTCCGCGTTCTCGGGTTGGGCGAAGCAGCCGCCGACCACATGGAAGCGCAGCGCGCGATCCTCGGAAGCAACGGACTTCATGACAACGTGCGTCGTGTCCGCCGGAGCGGCATTCGTGTTTCCTAGAGCCACGCGGATGCGCACATCGGTCTCTTCATCCAGGACCACTTCACTCACTCCGCTATCTCCATCGGGCAGCGTTATCGGCGTGAATAATTCCACCGGCGCGAAGCCTGCTTGCGCTGGCACTTGGTACGTGGGCGCGGGCGCTTCCTTCAGGAAGGCCCAGCCGCTCCATTGCCCCTCGCCGATACGGTCCTGACTGAACGCCCATACCGCTGCCGCGCCGATCAAGAGCGCCGCGACACCGGCCGCTGCCCAGCCCACGGTCGCGCCGCGCCTGCTGGGCGCGCGCGCTTCCTCCACCTCCGGCTCCGCGAGCGGGAGCACCACTGGTTGCGCCCTCGCTGCCTGCACGGGCACGGCGGGCAAGGGGCGCAGTCCGTACGCGTCGCGCAAGTAGTTGGCGCGGCGGTCGGGGTCGAATTGCAGGTTGTGCTCAGCGTCGCGGTAGAATATGCCGATGCTGGGCAGCTCCAGACGGCCCTGCCGATCCAGCGCCTGGCGCCACGCGGCCACCTCCGAGTCGATCAACGCGCTGGCTTTGTCGAAGCCGATGCCTTCGCGCTTGGCGAGCCGGTCGGCCAACAGGCCATCGTTTCGCACCAAGTGGCGGTTGAAGCTCAGGTCCTTGCCGGGCGGATGGATGACCTTTCGCGCCTCGTCGAGCCGTGCCGGGCGATAGTGCGTGAGGAAGCCGCCCCATTGCGGCACGATCACGCAATCGTGGCAGAAGAGCAGGTCGTGCAGGTCGCGGTCGATGCCCATGGGATGCGCGGTCAAATCTAGCGGGCGGCCACCCTTCGGCGGGCCTCCTCCAGATCAGCAGGCGTGTCCACGCAGAACGAAGGATGCGCGGTGAGACCGATGCGCACCTTGAGGCCGTTCTCCAGCCAGCGCAGCTGCTCCAGCGCCTCAGCCTTCTCCAGCGCCGAGGGGGCCAGCTTCACGATGCGCTCCAGCACCTCTGTGCGATAGCCATAAAGCCCCACGTGCTTCAAGAAGCGGAAGCGGGCATGGCGAGGGCCTTCGCCAGGATCGCGCAGGAAGGGAATGGCGGCGCGGCTGAAGTAGAGCGCGTCCATGTTCGCATCGGTGGCGATCAGCACTTCGCCGGGGTCATCGAGGTCTCGATCATCGCTCACCACTTGCGCGAGGGTAGCGATGCCTCCGGGAGCTCCGCGCAGCGCGGCGCAGACCTCATCGATCTGCGCGGGCTCGATGAAGGGCTCATCGCCCTGGATGTTCACGACCGCATCGTAGCGGTCGCGACCCACGCGCGTGAGGGCCTCGAAGCAGCGGTCGGTGCCGCTCGGATGGTCGGGCGATGTCATCACGCACTGGCCACCGTGCGCCGCCACATGCTCCATCACGCGCAGGTCATCCGTGGCAACGACCACATCGGCGATCTTGGTGGAGCGCTTCGCCTGCTCCACTACGCGCATCACCATGCTGCTGCCGCCGATGTCCACCAACGGCTTGCCGGGCAGGCGCGTGCTGGCAAGGCGGGCAGGGATGATCCCAATGATGCGCATGGCCGGAGCGAAGGCGCTACAAGGTCGCGCTCAGCTGCACTTGGAAGCTGCGCGGCGCCTCGATGCTCAGCGGGCGCAGCGAGTACACCTCGTTGCACAGGTTGTTCACGATGAAGGTGGCGCGCAGTTGCTTGCTCAGGTCCAGGCCGGCGCGCGCATCCACGATCCAGGTGCCCGATTGGTTGCGGGCCAGCCAGCCGGTGACTCCCGTGGGCAGCTCATCGGGGTCCGGCTTCCCGGCGTCCAGGTCCACGAAGGCCTTGTCGATGTTCTGCACATGGCTGTTGTAGCGCAGGCTGAAGCCCGTGAACACCTTGTGATAGACGATCTGGATGTCGCTGCGGAAGGTGTCGCGGATACGGAACTTGAGAATGTTGCCCGCCGGGTTGTAGCTCGTGTTGCGGTAGGTGCTGGGTGGCAGCAGTTGCACGGAATCGGTCTGGAACGGCAATGGCGGGCCCAACCGGGGCTTGGCGTACACCTCATCGGGCGTAGTGCTCACCGGGTTCGTATTCGTGTACCCGAGCAGGGCGGTGATCTCCACGCCACCGATCTTTCCCTTCCCTGTAAGCTCCAGTTCGTATCCCGTTACGCGCGCGCGGCCGGTGTTCACGCTCTTGAAACCATAGCCGTAGAAATCCTGCGCGGCGGTGGGCCAGGTGAAGCTGCCCCATTGCCCGAAGGTGAACTCCACGTAATCCTGGAAGTCCTGCTGGAACCACACCGCGTCCACGTAGCCCATGAAGCCGCCGACGCGGAAGCCCTGCTTCACGCCGCCCTCCACGTTCCAGCTCTGCTCGGGGCGCAGGTTGGGGTTCGGGAAGATCTTCAGGCTGCCCACGCTGGTGCTGATGTAGCGCTCGCCGATGGTGGGGTACCGGAAGCCCTGCCCGTAACTGGCGCGCACGTAGGTGGCGCGCATCGCGTGGTAGGTGGCGCCCGCGCGGAACACGGGCTGGGCGGCATCTGCTTCGTTCACGATGAACTGCTCGAAGCGCATGCCTGCGCTAAGGGCGAGCTTCTCGCGCAGGAGCTTCTTGTCCACCTGCAGGTAACCGGCGAGGTTGCGCGCCCTATTGCGCTCGCTGCCATCGGAGTTGCCACGGTAGAGTTCGGCGGTGCTCACCACATCGCGCAGCAGCAGGCCGCCGGTGAGGTTGGTCTCGCCGAAGAGATCGAGCTTCTGCTGCACCTGGTACTCGGCGTGCCAGGTCTCGTTGCTGTTGCTCTGGCCGTTGTCGTTGTCGAAGATCTGCCTGTGGTAACGCGTGCGCACGCTGTGGCGCATGCCGCTCGCGGCGTAGTAGGTGGCGAAGGGATCGATGTAGTACTGCGTTCCCAGCGTGCGCGTCACCGTGCCGGGGAAGGGGCGGTAGAGGCCGCGGTCGGTGTCGTTCCAGATGAAGACGCTCGTGCTCTTGCCTTTCTGCGCGTTCGCGTTCACGCCGAATGCGAGGCCCTCGATGCCTTTGCTGCGCCAGCGGAGATTCGCATTGAAGCGCGCGCGGTGGTCGTATCCGCCAGGGCCGACCGCGAATCGGTCGCTGGTGGCCAGGCTGTCCTGCGGCACCAATTCGGGTCCGATGTACCCTTGATCGGTCACCCCATTGCCGCCGATCACCACATCGAGCCGCCCGAATCGTTGGCTGTGGAAGAAGCTGATGCCGCTG
This sequence comes from uncultured Chryseobacterium sp., assembly GCA_964517255.1. Classification (GTDB taxonomy): domain Bacteria; phylum Bacteroidota; class Bacteroidia; order Flavobacteriales_F; family PHOS-HE28; genus PHOS-HE28. The sequence continues at coordinate 4,343 of CAZFBP010000053.1, read as the reverse complement.
ATGCCGGGATTGTTCTCGTCCCACCACTTGGCGGGCGCGTGCCCGGGCGTATCGTAGATGCCGCTGAAGATCGTGGCGCGGGTGCGCGGCTGCTCGCGCGGATAGGCCGTGCGCACGTTGATGGCGCCGCTCAGCGCCGCGCTTCCGTACAGCACGGACGAGGCGCCCTTCACCACTTCGATCTGCTCGAGGTTCTCCAGCGGGAGGAAGGTCCAGTTGGGTCGGCCGATGTCACCGCTGAGGATGGGGATATCGTCCACCAGCACCATCACGCGGCTGCCCGCGCCATAGCTGAAGCCGCTGCCCGCCCGGATCTGCGGCTCCTCGTCGATGATCACCACGCCCGGCACCTGGTCAAGCGCCTGGTCCATGCTCACGATGTTCTTGTTGAGCACGATATCGGGCTTGAGAACGCTGAGCGATTGCGTCACCTCGCCCACGCGCTGCTCAAAGCGGCCGCCGCTGATCACCACGGTCTCCAGCTGCACATTGGCCACGGTGAGGCGCACATGGACCGTGCGCTGCTCGCCGGCCACCAGCGTGAGGCCCTCCACGTGCGCGGTGTAGCCCATGGTGCTGAAGGTGAGGCGCGCCGCTCCTGCGGGGAGCTCCAAGCGGTACTGCCCGCTGACGTCGGTCGCAGAGCCCTTGCCCGGCGCATAGGTCACGTTCACGCCCACGAGCGTCTCGCCGGTGGAGGCATCCTTGACCGTGCCGGAAACGACTGCGTCCTGCGCGCGAAGAAGAGAGGGAGCCACGAGGATCATCGCGGCGATCGTGATTCGCATCATGCGTTGGGCGATCTTGGGGCCGCCCCGATCGACGGGATCCATGGCGGTCGGGCGAATGTAGAAGAACGCTTGAACGCGCAGCCTCCTTGGTGATGAACCACGCCATCCGTGCCACCAATTGAATCCGTGACCGATCAAGAACTCATCCACCGCATCGCGCTCAGCATGCTCAAGGGCATCGGGCCGGTGAACGCGCGCAACCTGGTGGCCTATTGCGGCGGCGTGGATCCCATCTTCTCCGATAAGAAGCTCAAGAACACGCTGGAGAAAGTCCCGGGCATCGGGCCGAAGCTCATCGCCAGCATCACGGACAAGAAGGTGATGCCTGCCGCCGAGAAGGAGCTGGAGTACGTGCGCGAGCACAAGCTCCGGATGCTCTTCTACCTCGACGCCGAGTACCCCAGGCGTTTGAAACCATGCGAGGACGCCCCGGTGATCCTCTTCGCCAAAGGAGACGCGAACCTCGACGGCGAGCGCATGGTGAGCATCGTTGGCACGCGCACGCCGACGGAACCCGGCAAACGACTGTGCATTGAATTGGTGGAAGGCCTGAAGGAGGTGAGCGCCACCATCGTGAGCGGCCTGGCCTACGGCATCGACATCGTGGCGCACCGGTACGCGCTGAAGAACGACCTGCCCACCATCGGCTGCGTGGCCCATGGCCTCGACAAGCTCTACCCCGGAGATCACGCTGCCACTGCGAAGGAGATGGTGAGGCATGGCGCCCTCGTGAGCGAACTGCCGAGCGGATCACCCTTCGCCCCCGGCAACTTCCCGGCGCGCAACCGCGTGATCGCGGGCCTGAGCGATTGCACCATCGTGGTGGAGAGCGGCAACAAGGGCGGCAGCCTCATCACCGCCGACATCGCCAGCAGCTACGACCGCGAGGTGTTCGCGCTGCCGGGCAGGCCCACCGACCCGAAGAGCGAAGGATGCAACAGGCTCATCCAGCAGAACAAGGCAGCGCTGATCAACAACGCCAAGGATGTGATCACCCTGATGGAGTGGCTGCCCAAGAAGAAGAAAGCACCGGTTCAGGCCGCGCTCTTCGCGGAACTGATGCCCGACGAGCAAGCGCTGGTTGACCTGATCAAGGCCAAAGGAAGGCTCCACATCGACGAGCTGTGCGCACAGAGCAAGTGGCCGCAGGGCAAGGTGGCCGGCCTGCTGCTGAACATGGAGTTCAGCGGCGTGGTAAGGGCGCTGCCGGGGAAGGTGTATGAGGTGAATTGACGGCGTGAATCGGTCAATTGGCTGGTTGATGCCCCCGCCTACATTTGCGCCCGCTCAATCAAAAGCACAACCCAAACATCCCGCGATGGCAAAGTCGAACAAGGCCGTTGATGCCTTCATGGCCGAAGTGAAGAAGCGCAACGGCAACGAGCCGGAATTCCTCCAGGCCGTTCACGAAGTGGCCGAAATGGTGATCCCCTTCATCGAGGAGAACCCCAAGTACAAGGGCAAGATGCTCCTGGAGCGCATGGTGGAGCCCGAGCGCACCATCATCTTCCGCATTCCCTGGGTGGACGACAAGGGCAACACGCAGGTGAACCGCGGCTTCCGCATCGAGTTCAACAGCGCCATAGGGCCCTACAAAGGCGGCCTGCGCTTCCACCCCAGCGTGAACCTCAGCATCCTGAAGTTCCTGGGCTTCGAGCAGACCTTCAAGAACAGCCTCACCACTCTTCCCATGGGCGGCGGCAAGGGCGGCAGCGATTTCGACCCGAAAGGCAAGAGCGACGGCGAAGTGATGCGCTTCTGCCAGAGCCTGATGACCGAACTGTTCCGCCACATCGGCCCCGATACCGACGTGCCCGCGGGCGACATCGGCGTGGGCGGTCGCGAAATCGGCTTCCTATTCGGCCAGTACAAGCGCCTGGCGAACGAATTCACCGGCGTGCTCACCGGCAAGGGCATCACCTGGGGCGGCTCACTGATCCGTCCGGAAGCCACCGGCTACGGCTGCGTGTACTTCGCGGAGGAGATGATGAAGCACAACAAGACCAGCTTCAAGGGCAAGACGGTGGCGGTGAGCGGCAGCGGCAACGTGGCCCAGTACGCCATCGAGAAAGCCACGCAATTCGGTGGCAAAGTGGTGACCGCCAGCGACAGCGACGGCAGCATCTATGATCCCGCCGGCATCAACGCCGAGAAGCTCGCCTTCCTCATGGAGCTGAAGAACGTGAAGCGCGGCCGCATCGAGGAGTACGCGAAGAAGTTCAAAGGCGTGACCTATAAGAAGGGCGCGCGCGTGTGGGACGTGGTGGCCAAGTGCGATGTGGCACTCCCTTGCGCCACGCAGAACGAGCTCGATGGCAAGAACGCGAAAGACTTGGTGAAGAAGGGCGTGAAGTACGTGGCCGAGGGCGCCAACATGCCGACCACCCCGGAAGGCATCGAAGTGCTCCATGCCGCTGGTGTGGCCTTCGCACCCGGCAAGGCCAGCAACGCCGGCGGTGTTGCAACCTCTGGCCTGGAGATGAGCCAGAACAGCCTGCGCCTGAGCTGGACCCGCGAAGAAGTGGACCAGCGTCTGCACACCATCATGAAGAACATCCACGCCGCCTGCGTGAAGCACGGCAAGGAGGGCAAAGGCGTGAACTATGTGAAGGGCGCCAACATCGCCGGCTTCGTGAAAGTGGCCGATGCGATGCTGGATCAGGGCGTGGTGTAAGCCTCAGTCAATTCAGTTTGAAGAAGCCCCGGCCGGATGGTCGGGGCTTCTGCTTTCAAGATCCCAACACACCTGTCGAAACGCATGGCGCGCATTCACCGCGCGGAAGCATCTTGCGCCAAACCTGCACGCATGCGCTCCTTCCTTCTTCTCGCATCCCTGCTCGGCGCGATTCCGCTGAATGCCCAACGCAGCGAGCAGCTCGTTCCCGCCAGTGGAAGCGGTCTTCCACAATGGGCGCAGATGATGTACGCCCCTGATGCCGATGCCGGGGCGGTGCAGGCGGCCTACGACGCCTATTACGCCACGCATCCTTTCGTGAAGAACGCCCACACGCAGTACTTCAAGCGGTGGAAACGGGAGCTGGTGCATGAACAGGTGCCTGCTGACCCTGCTCAGCGCGCAGCCTATGGACAGACCTTGCGGGCGTACCTCGATGCCTCCAGCGCCCTGAGCGGAAACCGCGCCGCGAACTGGAGCTGCATCGGGCCCTTCGATTGGGACCATGGCTCCGCCGCCAAGAGCTATGCCGCCGGTGCCGCCCATGTGTACACGGTGGAACAGAGCGCCAGCGACCCGAACCTGATCTATGCCGGCACCGCGAACGCAGGCATCTGGATGAGCACGGACAAGGGGCTCAACTGGACCAACATGACCAAGGCCATGATGATCGGATCGGTGGTGGCGCTCGAGATCGACCACACGGTGAACACGACCGTGTACTTCGGGTCCGAGGGGGACCTGTGGAAAAGCACCGACGGCGGCACCACCTGGAGCAGCATCGGCGATGCCACCTTCCAAGGGCTGAACCACAGCATCAAGGACATCGTGATGCATCCTGCGAACAACCAGCAGCTTTACGTGATCAGCGACCAGGG
>CAZFBP010000052.1:12328-14263 GCA_964517255.1 uncultured Chryseobacterium sp. | reverse complement strand
ATTCCCCGTAGGCGGCCTCGGCGAGCTGTACACCGTTCCAACGAAAGGCGGAAGGCCGTTGCAAGTGAGCACCATCGCCATGGAGCGCGCGCGTTACAGTCCTGATGGCAAGCTGATCGTTTACCACGACCGCAAGGGCTACGAGGACAGCTGGCGAAAGCACCACACCTCCACCGTCACGCGCGACATCTGGACCTTCAACCCGGCGACCAAGGAGTACAAGCAGCTCACCACCTTCGCCGGCGAGGACCGCAATCCGGTGTGGAGCAAGGACGGACTGACGCTGTACTACCTCAGCGAGGAAGGCGGCAGCTTCAACATCCATCGCATGCCCGCCATGGGCGGCGCCAGCGCGCAAGTGAGCCGCTTCAGCGACCATCCGGTGCGCTACCTCAGCATCAGCGATGGCGGCGTGCTGTGCTTCAGCCACCGTGGCGAGCTGTACACCATGCGTGAAGGCACCGAGCCGAAAAAGGTCGAAGCGCGCGTGAGCACCGATGGCCGCTTCGATCCCACGAAGACGATCACCGTGGGCAACGCCGATGAGTACCGTTTGAGCGGCAACGGCAAAGAGGCGGCCTTCATCCACCGCGGCGAGGTCTTCGTCACCTCCATCGCCGAGGGCACCACGCGCCGCATCACCAACACCCCCGAGCAGGAGCGCAGCGTGAGCTTCAGCCCCGATGGCCGAACCTTGCTCTACGCCAGCGAGCGCAACAACAGCTGGGACCTCTATACCACCAGCCTCACGCGCAAGGAAGAGAAGTACTTCTTCAATGCCACCGTGCTGAAGGAGGAGGCGCTGCTGACCACGCCCGCCGAGGAATTCCAGGCATCGTACTCGCCCGACGGGAAGGAGGTGGCCTATCTCGAGGAGCGCACCACGCTCAAAGTGCTCAACCTCGCCAGCAAGCAGACGCGCACCGTTGTTCCTGGCGACAAGAACTACAGCTACGCCGATGGCGACCAATGGTACGAGTGGAGCCCGGACAGCAAATGGTTCGTGCTGAGCTTCCTGCATGATGAGCAGTGGATCGGGCAGGTGGGCATCGTGAACGCGGAGGCTGCTGCTGCTGCGAAAGGCGCCACGCCCGCGCCGAAGGAGATCATCAATCTCACGCGCAGCGGCTACGGCGGCTACATGCCCCGCTGGGCCCTGGACGGCAAGGCCATCGTGTACATGAGCGACCGCGACGGGCAGAAGAACCACGCGAGCTGGGGCGGCGAGAGCGATGCCTACGCCATCTTCCTCACGCAAGAGGCCTTCGACAAGTACAAGATGACGAAGGAAGAAGCCGCGCTGGCGAAGGAAGAGGAAGAGAAGAACGACGAAAGCAAAGACGAGAAAGAGCATAAGGGAAAGGACGGGAAAGGTGGAAAGGATGGCAAGGGAGAAAAAGGCGGTGATGAAGAGAAGAAGGTTGAACCGATCAAGATCGAGCTCGAGGGCATCATGGACCGTCGCGTGCGCCTGACGCCGAACAGCAGCGCGCTGAGCGGGGCGCTCTTGAGCAAGGATGGCGAGAAGCTCTACTACACCGCCGCCTTCGAGAAAGGCACCGACCTCTGGCAGTACGAGATCCGCAAGCGCGAGGCGAAGATCATCCACAAGATGGGCGACGGCTGGGCCTCCTGGCTGGATTGGGACAAGGATGGCAAGAAGCTGTTCTACCTCAGCAACGGCAGCATCAACTACTACGACACCGAGAAGAACGAGAACAAGGGCGTGGGCATCAGCGGGGAGATGGTGCTGAATGAAACAGCCGAGCGCGCCTACCTCTTCGAGCACATCTGGCGCCAGGTGAAGAAGAAATTCTACCGCGTGGACCTGCAGGGCGTGGATTGGGACAAGTACAAGAGTGAGTACCAGCGCTACCTCCCCTTCATCAACAACAACTTCGACATGGCCGAGCTGTGCAGCGAGATGCTCGGCGA
>CAZFBP010000052.1:0-12228 GCA_964517255.1 uncultured Chryseobacterium sp. | reverse complement strand
CAGAGCTTCCGCACCGTTTACGAGGAAGCGCTGGGCCGATACCACAACAAGAAGGGCCTCGTGGTGGACACGCGCTTCAACGGCGGCGGCTGGCTGCACGACGACCTGGCCACCTTCCTCAACGGCAAGACCTACATGACCTTCATGCCGCGCGACCAGAAGCTGGGCACCGAGCCGCACTTCAAGTACCAGCGCCCAAGCGTGGTGGTGATGAGCGAGAGCAACTACAGCGATGCGCACATGTTCCCCGTGACCTACCGCGCGCTCGGCATCGGCAAGCTCGTGGGCATGCCCGTGCCAGGCACCGGAACCGCCGTGTGGTGGGAGGGCCTGCAGAACGGCATGTGGTTCGGCATACCCATGGTGGGCATGGTGGACAACGCCGGCAACTTCCTGGAGAACCAACAGCTGGAGCCCGATGTGAAACAGACGCTCGATCCGGGCATCGTATCACTCGGCCGCGATCAACAACTGGAGGCGGCGGTGAAGGTGCTGCTCGCGAATTAGGGCGTCGTTTCACGATCGATTGGATTCCTTGAGCCGGCAGCGCCGGGCAGCGCCACAGCGCCGGACTTCGTCATAGCACCAAACCGAAATCCCATGACCCGATTGCTACTCGCCTTCACCGTGCTCTTCCTCGCCGTCTTCACCCACGGGCAGACCTTCTTCTACATCGACCAGATCGTGGTGAATCCGCAGCCAGCCACCACAGCGGATAACATCAGCATCGACCTGATCGGCGGCCTCAGCAGCACGGGCGCCTCGGTGGCCAGCGCCAGCGCGGACGTGACCGGCAGCATCGTCACCGTCAGCATCACGGCCATCGACGTGGGCGGCCTCACGGTGATCGTGCCGCACACCGAGACGCTGCAATTGGGCCAGCTCGCCGCAGGCACCTACACCATCGTGATCAACGGCGCTTTCGTGGCCGACTTCGCGCCCTCTCCGCAGCACCAATTCGTGGTGGAAGGCGGGGGCTCGCCCTGCGACAGCCTCGTGATCGAATCCATCCGCTGGCACGCCTTCACCGACACGGCCATCGTGATCCATGTCTTCAACAACAGCACGGCGCTCTTCGACTACCCCAACTTCACCCTCTTCGACGGCAACGGCGACACCCTCGCTGTGGAGACCGTGAATTTCTTCGGCATCGCGGGCGAGAGCTGGCACATCCTTACAGTGCACCCCGATGCCACCACGCCCGTGGATCCCTTCTATGGAGCCTTGCAGCTCTACACCGACTTCACCGATTCGCTGGCCTGCGAGTGGATCCCCTTCATCGACCTGTGCCCGCCCGCGCCCTGCGCCACCATCATCCCCAACATGCAGAACCTCGGCGGCGCTCTGGTGATCGGGGAGTTCAATTACGCCATCATGGATGCCGACCTGAACACCCTGGCCAGCGGCACGCTCACCATGACCAGCGACATGCAGTTCGACGCGGACACCCTCTGCCTTCCTCCCGGCCAGTACTTCATGGCCTGCTATCCGGTGCAACCGCCCACGGGCGGCGGCCCGTACTTCAGCGTGATGGCCCCGGGCTGGACGGCCGGGCCGGGCCTGTTCGTATTCGAGGGCCTGCCCGTGGTCACGCCCTTCGCGTTCTATGAGCCGTGCATAGATGGCACCAACACCGTTGCGGAACTCGATGCACCGGAGCTCTCGGCCATTCAAATGGGCGATGTGCTCCGTATCCAGCGCGGGGACGGCGCTGCGCTGGGCAGCGTGGCGCTCTTCGACGCTCAGGGCCGCTTGCTCCTGAGCACCACGGCCACTGACAGCAGCCTCGACCTGAGCCTCTCTGGCGTGAGCAGCGGTGTGGTGCTGGTGCGAACCGGCGGCCTGAGCCTGCGGTGGGCCGTGCTGAGGTGAGCAACGACAGCTTGCACGGGCCGCGCAGCGCCCTATATTCGGAGCGTGAACCTTCGACCGCGCATGATTCCTCGCCGCAAGCGCGCGCGCCGCGTGCCCGATGAGTTGCTCATAGCCGTACGCTGCGCCAAGCACGGCAAGCTCGACTGCGTGGCCCTGCAATGGCGCGATGGCGCCGGCGAATTGCACGTGGAAGTGCTGAGCCCCGCGCAGAGCTGGCCTTACCTCAACTGAAGCCGAAGGGGGCCTTTCGTGAGAGCGAGGTCCGCGCGAACGAACCCTTGCCGACCCCGAACCATGCCCTTCGCTGCAGGCCCATGGCATCGCCCGCCGGAACTGCCGGATGACCCGCAGACGCTCTGCCTGGTGGAATTGCATCATGCCGAGCGCGGCAACAGCCACCACGCCATGCGCTATGCGCGGCACGAATGGTTCTTCGAGGACGGCTCGGCGCTCAGCCGCACGCGCCGCGTAGTGCGTTGGGCTTACATCACCGATAGCGTGGAACGCATGAGCCAACTGCCGCCGACCGATGAATTGCCGCATGCGAGCAGGCTCTTCAGCGCGCATCACGTCACGGATCATGAGAACGTGCGCCTGCTCCTCGCGTACATCGCGGAGCTGAAGCAGGAGGTCGCCGTGCTTCGGGCCCGATTGATCGAGGCGACCAGTAAGCAGGACGAACAGGATGCGCGCAAGGAACTGCGGCAGGTGAAAGGCGAACTGAAGCAGGAGAAGCACATGCGCGCCCAGCAGGCCGAATCGGCCGAGCTCCGGATCGCGCAGAAGAACATGCGCCTCGACGAATTGAACAAGGAGCTCATGCAGCTGCGCAGCCAATTGAGCCGCGCGGCCAAGGCTCTTCAATCCTCCGCGCAGCGGCATTAAGGCATGGACGCCGCCTCCGCCCGCGACCTGCTGCTCGCCCTGCCCGGCATCACCGAGCAAGCGCACTTCAACAAGCAGGCCTTCCGTGGCCTCACGCCGAAGGGCAAGCCCTCGAAGATCTTCCTCACCCTCTGGGTGGAGGAGAACCGCGCCGTGCTGATGCTCGATCAGGAGGCGCAGGCCGAATTGCACGCGTTGCATCCGCTCATCTTCTTTCCTGTGCCGAACAAATGGGGTGAGAAGGGCGCCACCTTCGTCGAGTTGAGCAAGGCCAGCAGCGCGCTGTTCGAACAAGGCCTGCGCACGGCGATGCGCCTCACGGGCTGTGGGCAATAGCCTGACTTCCGCCATGGATCGTCCAGGTCGAAAGGCCTAGATTCACCGCGCCCTCACGGAACCAGATCCCGCTGGGGCGACTGAATGGGCCAAGAGCAACGGATCAAGTTCATCCCACCGCAGCGCACGGAGTTCCACGCCACCCTTCGCGCCAGGGTCGAAGGGTACTTCAAGGAGCACGGCATCAGCCCGCACGCCAACGCGGCCATGATCACCAAGACCGTAGTGCTGCTCACGGCCTACCTGGGCTGCTTCGCCGTACTGCTGTTCGTGCAGCCCTCGCCGCCAACGCAAGTAGCCCTCTGGGCCCTTATGGGCGTGGGGCTCGCGGGCATCGGCATGAGCGTGATGCACGATGCCAATCACGGCGCCTACTCCGCCAACGAGCGCGTGAACTGGTGGCTGGGGCAGACGCTGAACCTGCTCGGCGGCAGCACGCACAACTGGAAGCTCCAGCACAACATCCTGCACCACACCTACACCAACATCACCTATGTGGACGACGACATCGCCGACCGCCTGGTGCTGAAGTTCTCCCCGCACACCGGCACCCGTTGGTACCACCGCTTCCAATGGCTTTATGCCACCTTCTTCTACGGCCTGCTCACGCTCTATTGGGTGCTGGCCAAGGACCTGGTGCAGTTCAAGCAGTTCGATGAGCGCGGCATCATGCCCGGCAGCGCGAAGGCCAAGCGTAACGCTTTCGCGCGCATCATCGTGCTCAAGGTGCTCTACTTCGTAGCCATCATCGGCGTGCCCATCGCCATGGGCCTGCCGTGGCTCACCGTGGTGCTCGGCTTTTTGCTCATGCACTTCATCGCGGGCGCCATCCTCACGCTGGTGTTCCAGCTGGCGCACACCGTGGAGGGCACCGAGCACCCCATGCCCGATGCGCGCGGCGTGATCGCCGACGATTGGGCCGCGCACCAGATGCGCACCACGGTGGACTTCAGCCCCGGCAATGCGCTGATCGGCTGGTACGTGGGCGGCCTCAACTACCAGATCGAGCACCACCTCTTCCCGCGCGTATCGCACGTGCATTACCCGGCCATCGCGCCCATCGTGGAGCGCACCGCCCGCGAATTCGGGCTGCCCTACCAGGTGAACCCCACCTTGCTCAGCGCGCTGCGCTCGCACTTCTCATTGATGAAGCGCATCGGCCTGCCGGATTGGAACGAGGCGATCGGGTGAGCTACAGCGCGCGCTCCAGCATCAGGTCGCGGATGCGCAGCATGATGCCCTGTTCATTGCGCTGGCCGTTCTCCGGCCCGGTGCGTGCCATGTGGAAGCCCATGTGCAGCGGCGCAGGGCCATCGGCGCCAAGGAGTCGCAGGCCCTCGTGCAGCATCACATCGTAGCCCAGGAGCGCGTATTCGTCGGCGTCGGTGCTCCAGCGCTGGCGGTACGCCTCGGTGAAGCGCTGAACCCGCGGATCAAGCGGATCCGTGAAGCTGCCCGCGGCGAAGGTGAAGCCGATGAGCTCCAGATCGGGCGCTGACACGGGATCCATGCTGAGCCAGCTCTCCATGCCCAACACGAGGATGCGCTGCTTCTCGGCCAGCGCTTTGAGCCTGGCCACGGCCATGGCGGTGAACTCCACATCCTCGGAGGGCGCCACGATCACGTTGAGGCGAGCGGCATCGAGCTTCGCGACGAGGTCGCCGATGTCGCGGCGGCCGGCCTTCACCACCAGCGCGGTGTCGCGCAGGCGCCCGCTCTGATCGGCCAGCGCGGCGTTGAGCGTGGCGAGCATCGATTCCTGCATCTCCTTGTCGGCGGCGATCTCCGGCCGCAGGAAGAGGATGTTCTCACGCGCGTGCTTCACGGCCACGTAGTGCGCGGCGTGGCGCACCAGATCGGCGCGGGCGGGCACGGCCTTGCTCACGTTGGCGAAGCCGAGCACCACCTTGTTGCTCTGGGGCACGGGGCACACGATGGGCAGGCGCGGGTTGGCGCGCGCCAGCTGCTCGATGGCGGCGCGGTGGAAGGGCCCGATCGAGAGGTCGAGGTCGCTGATCGCGGGATCCTTGAGCGCGGAGCCCCAAAGTCGCGGCTCATCGCCCACGTCGATGGCGCGCACCTCGGCGTTGAGGCCGAGCGCGGCGAGCGTATCGAGCGCGAGCAGCGCGCCGGCGTAGAACTTGGCGGCGATGCGCGAGGCCTCGTGGAAGCGCTCGCCCTCGTTGGTGAGCGCGGTGGCCGCGAGGGTGCTGTCGTTGCGCGCGGCGGAGAAGGGCAGCAGCAGGCCGATGCGTCGCAGCTCGGAGGCGAGCTTCGGTGCCACGGCCACCACCGGCGGAGGTGCGGGCGCTTCACCGCGCTGCGGTATGCGGATCGAAGCGCCGGCCTTGAGCCCTTCGGGGAGTCCGCCGTTGGCCCGTGCGATGTCCTCGGGCTTCACGCCGTAGCGCTGGCCCAGATTGAAGAGCGTCTCGCCGGGCTGCACCACGTGATCGATGGTATGCGACGCCTCGGCCGGGCGCATAGCGGGATCCATTGCGGCACTGGCCTTCACGGGAATGATCACCTCCATGCCTTCGCGCATCCCGCTGGTGAGCTCGGGGTTGCGATCCAGCAGGTCGTTGATGTCGAGCCCGTACTTCCTGGCCACGCCGAAGAGGGTCTCCTTCCTGGCCACGGTGTGCTTGAGCTCGCCATCCTTCAAGAGAGCGGGGGCGTGGCGCGCTTCCTTCTTCACCACGGCGGCTTGCGGCACCAACAGCTCCTGGCCGCTGCGCAGGCCAGCCTTCGCGGCGGGGTTGGCCTTCAGCAATTCCTCCACGGGCACGGCGTAGGCGCGGGAGATGGCGAAGAGCGTCTGGCCCTGCTCCACGAGATGCACGGTGAACTTCTTTCCATCGATGCTGCGGGTCTCTTGCGACCATGCGGAGAGCGGCAGGAGCAAGTACAGGATTCCAACGGCTCGGAACAACCTGCGACGAGCGGCAGCCTTGCGCGCACGGCCAACCCTCAACACTTCAACCTGAGCTCTCATTCCCATTCGATGGTGGCGGGCGGCTTGCTGCTGATGTCGTACACCACGCGGTTCACGCCCTTCACGCGGTTGATGATGCTGTTCGATATCCGTGCCATGAAGTCGTAGGGCAGGTGGCACCAATCGGCGGTCATGCCATCGGTGCTGCTCACGGCGCGCAGGGCCACGGCGTTCTCGTAGGTGCGCTCATCGCCCATCACGCCCACGCTGCGCACGGGCAGGAGGATCGCACCCGCCTGCCACACCTGGTCGTAGAGTCCTTCGTCACGCAATCCCTGGATGAAGATGTGATCGACCTCTTGCAGCAGCGCCACTTTCTCCGGGGTGATGTCGCCGAGGATGCGGATGCCGAGGCCGGGGCCGGGGAAGGGATGGCGGCCGAGGATGTTGGGGTCGAGGCCGAGCTCGCGGCCCACGCGGCGTACTTCATCCTTGAAGAGAAGGCGCAAGGGCTCCACCACTTTCAGGTTCATGCGCTCAGGCAAGCCGCCCACGTTGTGATGGCTCTTGATGGTGACGCTGGGGCCGTTCACGCTCACGCTCTCGATCACGTCGGGGTAGATGGTGCCTTGCCCCAGCCACTTCACATCCTGGATGCGGTGCGCCTCGCGGTCGAAGACCTCGATGAAGCTGCGGCCGATGGCCTTGCGCTTCGCCTCGGGATCCTCCAGGCCCTTCAGTGCGGCGTAGAACTCCGCCTTCGCATCAACGCCGGTGATGTTGAGGCCGAGGTGGCGGTAGCTCTCCAGCACGCGCTGGTACTCGTCCTTGCGCAGCAGGCCGTTGTCCACGAAGATGCAATGGAGGCGATCGCCGATGGCGCGGTCCAGCAGCAGCGCCGCCACGCTGCTATCGACGCCGCCGCTGAGCGCGAGCACCACTTGATCATCGCCGAGCTGCTGCTGCAGGCTCGCGACGGCGTGCTCCACGAAGCCATGCGGCGTCCAATCGCCGGCGCAGCCACAAACGCCGATCACGAAATTGTGGAGCATCTGCAGGCCATCGGTGGTGTGGTACACCTCGGGGTGGAACTGCACGGCGAAGGTGAGCCGGTCGTTCAGCGCGTAAGCGGCCACGGGGACATCCTGGGTGCTGGCGATCACCTCCATGGCCTCGCTGGGCGCGGTGATGCTGTCGCCGTGGCTCATCCATACCTGCGTGCCGGCCTCCACGCCATCGAAGAGGCGGCTGTCGGCGATGGTGCTCAGGTGCGCGCGGCCGTACTCGCGGATGCGGCTCCGCTCCACCGGCGCGCCCATGCGCTTGGCGATGAGCTGCGCGCCGTAGCACACGGCGAGCACGGGCTTCACGCCCAGGATGCCGGTGAGGTCGGTATCGGGGAAGCTCGCGTCGTGCACGCTGCTGGGGCTGCCGCCGAGGATCACGCCCTTCACGCTGGGATCGTGCGCGAACTGCTGCGCCTTGCTGAAGGGGTGGATCTCGCAATAGACATTGAGCTCGCGAACCCTGCGCGCGATGAGCTGCGTGTACTGGGATCCGTGGTCGAGGATGAGGATGGAATCGGGCAAATCAATGCGCCGCGCGATGAGTGCTGCTGCGGCGGGCGAAGGTAGCCAGCCGAGGAAAGCGCGAAGGGCGGCGCGACCAGCGCGCCGAGCACCATCAGCAATCAGCCCGATGGCCCCTGCTTCAGCTCCTCGCACGACCGCGACGGGCTCACGTTGGGCACCGCCCGCTCCGTGAAGCTCACGCCCTTATCTCAGCGCGGGTGCGACCGCTGGTACACGATCAAGTCGTTCGCCGGGATTTCCACCAATCCGAGTTGCCGCATCTGGGTGATGAGCTGGCCGCGATGCTGCGTGCTGTGGTTGAGGCAGTGCATCAGCATGCGCCACACAGCGCTCCGGTGCTCGTTGCCCTTGAGGTCCTTGTAGGACCGTTCGCCGTGCAGGGCCTGTTCATCCATCGAAGCGACAAGCCCGGTCAAGCGCCGGCTGTGGTTAAGCAAGGTGCCAATCGCCGTATCCGGTTCCGCTGGCCATGATACCGGCTGGCCGAGGATCCGGCACGTCCATGCGCTCTCGGCATCGCGGATGTGCAGCAGGGTCCTGCGCAGCGTGGGGAAGCTGCTCGGCGCGTCGGCATCGAGCACGGAATCGGGCTCGCGCGATAGCCGTTCAACGAAGCGCTCATTGGCCCACAGGCCGTACGCGGCGTACTCGTGGAGGAGGGTGGCGGTCATGCGGGGTGGAAAACTGTGTTGAAATCGGACGAAGAGGCCGGCCTGATCGACGGGCGCGACCCCTGGATCTTCGCAGGAACCAAGATCGACATGATTTCGACACTGTTCGGAAAGAAGCGGATCACGGAGGAGAAGTTGGCGAACGTGTTCATCAACACCGTGCTGGAGATGTGCGCCGAGGGCTTCCCGCTGGTGGCGGCCGAGCTGAACGAAGCGCCCGAGTTCGAGGAATCGCCCGGCCTCAGCGAAGAGGACGATGCGCGCTTCCTGCTCATCGTGCTCACCGCCAACCTCATGGAAATGAACCGCGCGCTGGGCCCCGGCGTGGACAAGCGCATGCACGCGCTCGCCGTATCCAAATTCGCGCAGGCCACGGGCCAGGGCTGCACCGATGTGGAGGACAAGGTGCGCGCGCTACGCGACCGCATGGACCGCCTCAATGCGCCCAGCAAGAATTCGGTGTATGCCATGGGCAAGGCCCTCTTCCTGGAATACGACCTCTACCGTTTCCAGGAGGAGTACTTCCGGGCCACGCGCTCGCCCAACCCCATCGTGCTCAAGCGGCTCAACGCGCTCTTCGGTTACTTCATGTTCGGCTGGGCCGAAGTGAACGAGCAGTACCGGATAGGTTGAGAGGTCGCGGGTTGAATCCGAGACAGGCTGAGGGCTGAACAACCTTCGACTCCCCAACCTGAAGGGTGCGGCCAGCGCGTGCGAAGCAACCTTCAACCTCACTCCCCCAAGCCCCACTCCCGCGCCGCCATCTCCCCGATGTGCCCACCGATGGCCAGCGCTGCGGTCGCCGCCGGCGAGGGCGCGTTCAGCACATGGATGCGGTTGCCGCGCCGTTCGATGCGGAAGTCATCGACCATGTTGCCGTCGGTTCCGAGCAGCATGGCCCGCACGCCCGCACGGCCCGGCTCGATGTCCTCCATGGTGAGCGAGGGGATCAATCGCTGCAGCGTCTTCAGGAAGAGCTTCTTCGAGAAGGCGCGCCGGTACTCGTTGATGC
The DNA here is from genome assembly GCA_964517255.1 of uncultured Chryseobacterium sp. Taxonomy (GTDB): domain Bacteria; phylum Bacteroidota; class Bacteroidia; order Flavobacteriales_F; family PHOS-HE28; genus PHOS-HE28. The sequence goes on along the minus strand of CAZFBP010000052.1, from coordinate 2,922 downwards.
CGTAACCCATGTTGCGCAGGAAGAGCTTCCAGGTGCCTCCGTAGGTGAGCGCATCCACGGTGTCGCGCAGGTCGAAATCGAGCTTGCCGTAGCCTTCGCGCTTGAAGGTGAAGACCGCGTTGGGCCCGCACTCAATGCTGCCATCGGTCATGCGGGTGAAGTGGACGCCCAGGAAGGGGAATCGCGGATCGGGCACCGGGTAGATCAGGTGCTTCACCTTGTGCCTGCCCTGCGCGCTGAGCTCGTAGTAATCGCCTCGGAAGCCCACGATGCGCTCATGCACCACGGCACCATCGGCCCTGGCCAGGCGGTCGCTCTGCAGGCCGCCGCAGAAGATGGCGTAGCGCGCGCGGTGCGTGCCCTTGATGGTGCGCACCTGCGAGCCGGAGTCGGAGGAGGAGATCCCGAGGAATTCCTCGCCCAGCGCCACGCGGCTCTGGGGCTGCACGGCCAACGCCAACCGGGCCATGGTCTCGGTGGCGCCGCGGAAATCGATGATGCCCGTGCAGCCCACGCGCACGCCCGCGATGCCGGTGCAGAACGGCTCGATCTCGCGGATCTCCTCGGCCGTCACCCGCTGCATGTCCTCGATGCCGTTGGCCTGGCCGGTGCTGAGGATCTTCTCGAGCCGTGGCAATTCCTCCGCGCTTGTGGCCACGATGAGCTTGCCGCAGATGTCGTGCTTCACGCCGTGGGCTTTGGCAAAGGCCACCAGCTCGCGCCGCCCATCCACGCAATTCCTCGCTTTGTAGCTGCCGGGCCTGTAATAGATGCCGCTGTGGATCACGCCGCTGTTGTGGCCGGTCTGGTGGTCGGCCAGTGCCTTCTCCTTCTCCAGCAGCAGGATCCTGAACTGCGGGAAGCGCGCTTGCAGCTTGTGCAAGGTGGCCGCGCCAACGATGCCGCCCCCCACGATCACCACGTCCCAGATGCGCTCCTCGTTCATGCTCGCTCGCCGTGGCCTGTTGGCGCGGGCGCGGCGCGAAGATGGCGCCAGTTAGTTTCGCCGCACGCATGGCCGCCCCTACCGTCGAGGTCAAGAACCGCAAGGCCTCCTTCGAATACCACCTGCTCGACACGTACGAGTGCGGCCTGGTGCTCATGGGCAGCGAGATCAAGAGCATCCGTGCAGGTGGGGCCACCATAAGCGATGCCTTCTGCGCCTTCGCGGGCAACGACCTCGTGGTGCGCAACATGCAAATCAACCCGTACGGCAGCAACCCCCACTTCGTGCACGAGCCGCGCCGCGACCGCAAATTGCTCCTGCATCACAGCGAGCTCGCGAAGCTCAAGCGCAAGTTGAAGGACGCTGGCATGACCATCGTGCCGCTGCGCCTCTTCATCGGCCAGCGCGGCTACGCCAAGCTGGAGGTCTCCCTGGCCAAGGGCAAGAAGACCTTCGACAAGCGGGAGAGCATCAAGGCCCGCGACGTGCAGCGCGACATGGACCGCGAGCAATGATGGAATGGCGCGCGCGCATAGCACGCTTCGGCGACACGGCATGGCCCGGAGAGCCCTGGGCGCTGCGCGCACTGGTCGTGATCCTGCTCCTCGGGGCCGTGCTGCGCTTCTGGGACCTGCCGCACCTGCCCTACACGCACGACGAGCTCAGCGCCATCTCGCGCCTTCACCCCACCCTCTCACAGACCATCACCGATGGCGTGATCGCCAACGACACCCATCCGCCCGGCGTGCAGGCCTTCGAGTGGCTTTGGGCGCGCCTCTTCTCGCTGAAGGAAGCCGATATGAAGCTGCCCTTCATCTTCATGAGCCTCGCTTCCATCGCTCTGCTCTACCGCTTCGCGATCGCGTGGACCGGCACCGGTGCCGCGTTGATCCTCGCCACGCTCATGGCCGCGCTCCAGTACAGCGTGTTCTATGGCCAGCTCGCCCGGCCCTACGCCGCCGGGCTCTTCACCACCGCGCTGCTCGCCGACCAACTCACGCGCTGGCTCGCGTTCGGGAGGCGTCGCGCGCTCATCGGCGCGTGCATCGCCATGGCGGCGAGTGCCTATGTGCACCACTTCAGCATGATGCTCGCCGCGCTGATGGCCGTGAGCGGACTATTGCTCTGCACGAAACAGCAGCGCCGTGCATGGCTGATCGCGTGCGGCATCGCTGCCGTGCTCTACCTGCCGAACATCCCCATCGTGCTGAAGCAGCTGAGCCTGGGCGGCCTCGAGGGCTGGCTGCAACCGCCCGGGCAAGGCTGGCTGGCCGAGTATGCCGCGTACGTCGCGCATTGGTCGCCGATCATGGGCGGCGCGCTGCTCATGGCCATCAGCGCATCCGTGCTCTTACTGCTGCGCGAGGGCGGCATCAGCGCGCGGATCCGCTGGATGCTGCTGGCGTGGGGCGTCATCCCGCTGATCGTGGGATACGGCTATTCCGTGTGGCGCGCCCCGGTGCTGCAGTACTCCATGCTGCTCTTCAGCTTCCCCTACCTCGCGCTCTTCGCGCTCCAAGGGCTCATGCACTTGCGGAGGTCTTGGGCCATGGCGGGCTGTGCGATCCTGGCAACGGCATCGGTGCACTCGCTCGTGCATGCGCGCGCGCATTACGTGGTCACCTATCACTCGAAGTACGAGGGCATGCTGCGCGGGGGCATCGACGCCACCAAAGAGCTGGGACGTGACCGGGTGCTGGTGCTCTTCGACGCACCGCACCACATGATCGACTTCTACAAGCGGCATTGGGGCGTTCCGGAGGGCGAGCTGAACGACGCGAACATCCAAGGCATGCCGCAGGCACGGGTCGATTCGCTCCTGGGCGCGCACCCCGGCGACCGTGTGGTGCTGGGCCGCAGCAACGGCGCGCACGATGAGAATCCCGCACTGGTGCAGCAGCGCTTCCATCGGCTGGAGGAGCGGCACGACCTGGCGGAGGGACAGGTGCTGCGCTTCAGCCGTGCGCCGGTTGCCT